>CAMCFW010000132.1 GCA_945874195.1 Chryseobacterium gleum | reverse complement strand
ATCCACATCCTGGTATGCTCCACTTTCGAATAGTATGGCGGCTTCCTTCAATACGTATCTTGCTAATGTGTGTGTATTAAGCCATGCTTCAAAATCTTCGGAAACTGCAGGATGCACAAGCCCATTTAGAACGGCAAGCCTGTCCTCATTATTGAAAACGACCTGAGCCAAATATGCGCGGTTCAAGTTTCCGTTCTCAAATGCCTTGTCACCGAATTCGAGAATGATCTTTTTGCGAAGAATCGGATCATTGGTCATGAGGTATTTGGCTCGAGCATCAGCATAATACACCGGAACGCCCAATTCTTCAAATATTCGGCAAGCGGTGGTCTTCCCACTGCCAATACCGCCTGTTATGCCCACCACTTTCATTTCTGAATGATGAATTCGACCTGGGCCGGTAAAACACGGCACTGACTGACAATTTCGGGAAACTGATTGAGAGTTACCATCAATCGGCTGTTCTTGGCGGACTCACCATCCACGGTTACCGAAGCCTGAAACTGACCTGCCTTTACCTGATCATATTGGTCCAGGGCCACCATGTATTTTATCTCGACCGATTGAGGAAAGACCTGAACTGCCTTGGCATTCTGAGCTTTTACATTCAGGGGCACGACTACCGAACCTTCGGTGAATTCAACCACGTTTAGGTCGACCATAACTTGTTCGTGATCAAACTGTACCACCGAAAGTCCTCTGGCCTTCTGAAGTTTCACCTCAACGTTCAGACTTTCACTCAGATCATTCCATTTCTGATGCTCAGTTCGAACAAACGATATGGTATCGATCATTTCCTTTGGGCCAATGATCATTACCGAATCCGGTTCTATCTGCGGTGCCGAGATGGTTCCGAACTGCTTGGCGAAGGTCATAGTGGCGTTCAGCACGACCGGTACCACTTTAGAATGCTTTGGTTTGAATTCAAAAAAAAGGGTGTCGGGGCTTACGCTGAGAATATTGAACCTATCGTTGTATACACTGGTCAAACCTCCATTTGCATTCCCTGTGAGTACGTATCTGAATTCGGAACCATTCTTTCTTGTCCGCTTCATTTTCGTAGGCTGAACGCTCACGTCCAATTCGAATTCCTCTAATTTGAAGCTGTGCCAAAGAAGGTCGAATCCAACGCCTTTCACCTCTGCGGTAGCCTTCAATACAGGTTCATTGACCATGACCAGGTCTTCAGGAATATCGGTGTAAATGATTGGTATCTCTATTTGGCCAACATACTCCTTCGAAAGCGAAGTGAGCAGCCAAAAAAGCGCAGAAAGAACAATGCACGCCAAAAAAGCCAAGGTGCGCTTGTTGAACCTATCTCTTAAAAATTGTAAAATGGAGGCAGCCTTTAAGCTCGACATGCGACCAAGTTAAAAAAGATCAGGCGTTCTGTTGCAGACCGACTGTGTTGTCTTTAGACACGGCTGTCTTCTCAATTTTCAATTTCAGTCCATCGCCAACTTCAATAAGCAGAGTAGTTTCCTTCACTTCGGCTATCTTACCATGAATTCCTCCGATGGTGACCACCTTGTCTCCTTTCTTCAGTTCCGCACGGAACTGTTTTTCCTCTTTCGCCTTCTTCATTTGCGGACGGATCATGAACAGGTAAAATACCAGAAACATGAGCCCGAACATGATGATGGTCATTCCACCCTCGCCCATTACACCTTTGATAAACTCTTCCATTTTTGTTGATATATTATCTTATTTGGCCACTGGAATTTGAACCAATCCATTGACGGCCAGTACTTTCGTGTTCGGAACTGTGTTGGCAATGATGGTCACCTTCTTGTTCTGCTGTCCTTCTTTTCCATCGCTATTGAAAACCACGTCAATTACACCTTCGGCACCTGGTGCAATAGGTTCTTGCGGATATTCCGGAATGGTGCATCCACAACTTCCTTTGGCCGAAGTAATGATCAGGTCACCTTTCCCCGTGTTCTTGAATTTGAATGAATAGGCAACTTTTTCGCCTTGAACTATGGTTCCGAAATCGTGAACCTCCTTTTCAAATGTGAATTCAGGAACGGCCACATCGCCATTGACTCCATCAGCATTTTCAGCAGTTGCCGGATTATTGACCACATCGGTATCCAGACTTCGTTCTTCAGTTTTAGTTTTTTCGCCACAGGCAATCGTTCCAATGGTCAAAGACAAGACGAAAAGTATTTTTTTCATTGAAGAGTGGTTTGTTTAATTCGTTCTAAACGGCTGCAAATTTAGTGATCGACTTCAGATTCAACCTCCGATAAGACCCTTGCCTGTTTTTTTTATCCTACCGTTCGCTTTTAGTTCGATCAGCAGCTTGTCTAAGATGCCGTTGATGAAAACGTGGCTCTTGGGCGTGCTATATTCCTTGGCTATTTCGAGGTATTCGTTCATGGTCACCTTGGTGGGAACAGAACTGATGTTCAAAAGTTCAGCAACGGCCATTTTCATGAGAAGTATGTCAGTTGAGGCAATTCTGTCGAGGTCCCAGTTCTCAAGCTTCTCTTCTATCATCTTCTGATACTCCACATTGTGGACTGCGGTCTTTCTGAAAAGGTCAATCACGAACTTTCTATCTTCCTCCTCATCTTTATAGATGGTGGCCAACAGGCCTCCGAAATCCACATCTTTTTTGAACTCTGATATGGTTCGCACTACCATCTCGCTCACCTGCTCAAAATCGTTTACCCAAAGCATGCTTTTTTCTTCAAAAAGCGAACGAAGGTGTTCGTTATCGAGCAGAAAATCTTCGTAAAGCGCATAGACCAATCTGCGCTCGTCCTTAAAGGTGGGTTCCGGTCCGTTCATGTAATTCTGATAGACCTCAGACTCTTTGAAAGAACTGAATATCCTTCGGATGAGCTCTACTTGATCTGACCAATTGATCTTTCGGGCCGAAATGTGTTTTTGCAATTGAATGTTGTTCGCCAACTGGTTCAATACACGATTCTCTACGAAACGGAGGTTCGGATCAAGGTCGCTAGGCGTTGGCATCAGCTTATTTTTGCCGTCCTCGATCTGCCGTTTGGCAAACGAATGCACCTCAACAATCAGCGAAAGATGATGAATATACAGATCGTAAATGCGCAGAAGGCTTTGATTGAGGAGCGACTCCCCAACCTCCAGTCCGGCACCTTCAGACCGCTGATATGCAAACAACGCTTGCATTGCTTTCACTCTTAAATGCCTTCTGCTCAACATGATCCAAAGAACCTTTTTTCCAACCCTCTGTTGTCCTTTCAAGACCGCCCTACTCAATCTATTGATGTTTGAACTTTAAGGCGGTCAAACATTCCTAACTTTGGGCAAAAGTATGTTTATTTTTCACAATCGATTTGAGGAGGCTCTGAGCTGAGGAATGAGGTCGCTGGCACATCTGAATAAGTATTTCTGGCGCTATAAATTGCGGTTCGTCTTAGGTCTCATTTTCATTACCATAAGCAACGTTTATGCGGTGCTGCCGGCCAGGATCGTTGGTATAACTTTGGATCTTCTGAGTGATCTGAGCACGGTTGAAAATCAGTTTCGAGATACACCATTCGAAACGTTCGTGGGAGGATCTGGCATCGGTATCTGGTTCTTCTTCGGAAGCGTCATCGTGTTGTCTGCCCTTCTCAAAGGAGTTTTCATGTTCCTTATGCGGCAAACCATTGTGGTTATGAGCCGATTGATAGAATACGATCTGAAGAACGAGATCTACGATCATTATCAGAAGCTATCGCTGTCTTTCTTCAAGCGCAACAACACAGGCGACCTGATGGCCCGGATCACGGAAGACGTGAGCCAAGTGCGAATGTATCTGGGGCCGGCCGTGCTCTACGCAGTAAACCTCATGGTGCTTTTCCCGATGGTCATTTTCAGCATGATCCAGGTAAGTCCGAGTTTGACAGCATACGTGTTGCTGCCGCTACCCATCCTATCCGTCACCATCTATCAGGTAAGCAGGCTCATCAACATTCAAAGTTTGAAAGTGCAGAAACAATTGAGCGCCATGAGCACTTTCGTACAGGAAAGTTTTTCGGGCATCCGTGTACTAAAAGCATATGCCAAGGAAGATCTCTGGGCCAGTTCTTTCGAGAAGGAGACGCAACACTACAAGGACGCCTCGCTAGAACTGGTGCGCATCAACGCACTTTTCTTTCCAACCATGCTCATCCTCATTGGCCTGAGCACCATTCTGACCATATATGTCGGAGGGCGTCAGGCCATGGCGGGCACCATCACCACCGGAAACATTGCGGAGTTCATCATTTACATCAATATGCTCACGTGGCCTGTGGCTGCCATCGGTTGGATAACCAGCATCATTCAACGAGCTGCTGCTTCGCAAACCAGGATCAACGAATTTTTAAGGACCGAACCAGAGATCCAGAATACCAATTTGGAGGAAACACCGATTGGAGGCAACATCACTTTCGAACATGTCAGTTTTGTGTATCCGGACAGCGGGAAAAAGGCTCTGAACGATGTGAGTTTCAGGGTGAAACAGGGCGAAAGTCTGGCCATTTTGGGTCGAACAGGCAGCGGAAAATCTACCATTGCCTCGCTCATCACACGCACTTACGACACCACCGAAGGCAAGTTATTGATAGACGACAGACCCATTCAAGAACTCAACCTGAATTCCGTGCGTTCTTCCATCGGCTATGTTCCACAGGATGTCTTCCTTTTCTCCGACACCATTTCAAACAACATTTCGTTCGGCATGGCCAAGGCCGAAATAACAGAAATGGAAATTGAGCGCGCGGCACAGCAGGCCGATATCTACGACAACATCATCGATTTTCCACAGGGTTTCCAGACCAGGGTTGGCGAAAGGGGAATTACGCTTTCGGGTGGCCAGAAACAGCGGATATCGATTGCAAGAGCAATTATCCGGGATCCGCGCATTCTCATTTTTGACGATTGTCTGTCGGCCGTTGATACCGAAACAGAAGAAAAGATACTGGGCCATTTAAAAGACCTGATGGTGGGTAAGACAACCGTCATCATCAGCCATAGGATCTCATCTGTAAAACATGCCGACCAAATCATTGTAATTGACAATGGAAGCATTATCGAACAAGGTAACCACGGTCAACTCATTGAACTGGAAGGTGCTTATTATTCGCTCTACCAGAAGCAATTATTGGAGGCCGATGAACGAAAGACCGCCTGACGCATCGACCAAGCAAGCAAATCTTGCGACAGAAACATTCATATATTTGGAGTATGCATGTGGTCAAACTAAGCTGAGCAGATGGAGGGAAAGCAGAAAACAGAGCGGGAAGACCTCTTCTCGAGACCAGTAAGGGCAGGAAAAAGAACCTACTTTTTCGATGTGAAGTCCACAAAAGGGAACGAATATTACTTGACCATAACCGAAAGTAAACGGAGGATTGACGAGAACGGAAAGTTCCATTACGACAAGCACAAGGTGTTCCTCTACAAAGAGGATTTCGAAAATTTTATTGAAGGGCTGAATGAAGCGATCCTGTTCATTCGCGATGCACAGGGGGTAGAGGTGGTCCGACAGGACGATAATGATGAATCAACTGACATTTCCAAACAATCGGAAGACGCCCCGATAAGATCAGGCTTTTCCACCGACCTGAGTTTTGACGACCTAGACGATTAGATGAATTAAGCCTGTCTAAATTTGAACAAAAGCCTCTGGTTTTAACAGAGGCTTTTTTTTATACAAGTATATAGAGGTTGATGACCGCAACTAGAAAATAAGGCACAAGTCCGCCTGCTCCGGCATAGTCCTTTGCCAAACGTTGGCCAAAAAACAACATGAGCAGCGAGACGGCCGAAAGCGAAGTTCCGATCAGCGCAGTGTTGAAACTTCTATAAATGCATACCTCCAACACGGCCAAGGCCGATGTAATCCCTGCAAGAACCTCGAAGATCGTGATGGTGGTAAGCAAAAGTGGCACCATACGGGCCAAAGGCGAATTGGCGAAATGACCTGTAAGCCAGACCAGATTCCCCTTGCGGTCGGTGATCTTATCGATGCCCGATTGCAGGAACAAGATGGCAAAAAACGCTGAAAAAAGTATCTGAACGAACGGAAACGTGTTGAAGGTAGAATTTACCGTAAGATTAAGGAGAGTGCTCATATGGTTGTTTTTCCGAAGTAGCTCAGCTTCTTGAAGTCTAAATTATAAGTTGTCCAAGGAACTTGTCAGAAAGATAAGAATCCCTCGATCTGAGCGCCAATTTCCTTTTCCAACACCTCGTTCACCAATTCGCCAGAAGCGGTAAGCGAATGGTTGGCCAACGAGAGATAGACCTTTTTGCTATAAACCTCAGCACCCAAATAATGAAATATGCCTGTGAGATGATCGAGGCCTCGGACGTTTCCTGAGCGTCCTGCCGCCAAACCCATC
>CAMCFW010000131.1 GCA_945874195.1 Chryseobacterium gleum | reverse complement strand
AAACCCGATCTCGGGTAGTGGACGCAGAAAAAGAGCCATTCGGATGGTCAACGAATACCTCGACAAAGAGAAATTCGAATTCGAAATTGTGGAGACCCAGTGCCACAGACATGCCATTGAACTGACCAAACAAGCCATTGCCGATGGTTGCAAAGCGGTAGTGATAGCAGGCGGTGATGGCTCCATCAACCAAGTGGGGGCAGCTTTGGCCGGAACCCAGGTGGCGCTAGGTATTATTCCCGCAGGTTCAGGAAATGGTTTGGCGCGCTCGCTGAACCTATCCCTTGATCCAAAAAAGGCGGTGCAGAACATCAACAATTTCAATCTTAAGACCATCGATACCGGACTTGCCAATGGACAGTCGTTCATGAATATGTCAGGCGTTGGGTTCGATGCTGCGGTTTCCTATGCTTTTCATAGTCAGCGACTGCGCGGGTTGTTAAAGTATTTCCTACTAGGCCTTAAAACCCTGCGCGAATACAAACTTCAGACCTACAAGATCGTTGCTGACGGCAGAACTTTTGAACGGGAGGCATACCTCATTGCATTGGCCAACTCGTCTCAATATGGTAACGATGCCTTGGTGGCACCTAAGGCCAAGGTTGACGATGGCATGTTGGATGCCGTGGTGGTGAACAACTTTCCATTCTATCAGTTCTTCGTGCTTTTTTATCGTCTTTTCAGAGGAACTTTGGACCAAAGCCCCTACATCAAGACATTTAAATTCAAACATTTGACCATTGAACAGGAACGGGACGATGTGGCCCATTTGGATGGCGACCCCTATCCATTAGGAAGAACCATTGAGGTGACCATCAACCCGCTTTCGTTGAAAGTTATTGTGCCCAATGAGTAATAACAAGCCTAAAAAATCGCTTGGACTGGATAGTCTAGGGTCGCTGGTGTTCAGCACGCAGAATGACCATTCGACCACCGAAACTCCCGAAGAGGAAGTGAATGAGATCACCCCATCATCTTTGGACCTAAGAGTTTCACTCAACAAAAAACAACGCAACGGAAAAGCAGTGACGCTCGTTACCGGATTCGGAGATCTGCATGCAGATGACCTGAATGAACTGGGCCGTATGTTAAAATCAAAATGCGGAGTTGGTGGATCGGCAAAGGATGGAGAGATCATCATTCAAGGTGATCATGTGGCGAAAGTGATAGAACTTCTGAAGAAAGAGGGATTCCGAGTGAAACGAACTGGCGGATAAGTGAGATTCTTTATCAGACTATCTTTTGATGGCACCGATTTTCACGGTTGGCAAATACAGGACAACGCACCCAGTTTGCAACAGCAATTGGCCGATTGTCTTGGAATGATCCTGCAAACCGAAATTTCGCTTACCGGCTGCGGTCGCACCGATGCTGGCGTACATGCTAAAGAATTCTACGCGCACTTTGACCTTGACCAACCCATGGGCCTAGAAGCCTCGCACATCATTCATAAATTGAACGGGATGCTCCCTCCTACCATTGCCGTTCAGACACTTTTTGAAGTGAGTAACGATGCACATGCACGCTTTGACGCACGTTCGAGGTCGTATCAATATGTCATCACAAGGGAAAAAGACCCGTTCAGACCCAAGCAAAGCTACCATCTTAACTCACCGCTTGACCTTGATGAAATGAACAAGGCCTGCCGACTTCTGTTGGGAGAACAGGACTTTGCTTCATTTTGCAAAGCAAACTCTGACAATTTCACCACACTTTGCACTGTGACAAAGGCAGAATGGGTCGCCACGGATGACCATCTCATTTTCAATATTTCGGCCAACCGGTTTCTGCGGAATATGGTCAGGGCCATTGTTGGAACCATGCTGGACATAGGCTCAGGTAAAATGCAAGCAAAAGAACTTTCAGCCATCATTCTGTCGAAAAACAGAAGCAACGCAGGTCGATCGGTCCCTGCACATGGCCTATATTTGACCAAGGTGGAATATCCAACCTCCATTTTCAAAAAACAGAAGTGAGCGAAGTAACAGGCAAGGCACTCGATATTCATATTCTCAGCAGGGTTCTGAAATATGTGAGACCCTATCGCGGAATTTTCTTACTGACCCTTGGGCTTACCATCGCGCTTGCCGCACTGTCACCACTTCGCCCCATACTGATCCAATACACGTTCGATCATCATATTGTGACACCCGACCCTGACGGTCTGCTTAGAATGACCCTTATCATCATTGGCGTATTGCTGTTGGAATCGCTCGTCTATTATTTCTACACCTATGCGGCCAATTGGCTGGGGCAAACAGTTATCAAAGACCTTCGGATGGAGGTTTACAGACACATCAATGATCTTAAACTACAGTATTTCGACAAGAACGCCATCGGCACGCTGGTCACCAGAGCCGTGTCTGACATCGAGACCATTGCAGATATATTCGCGAACGGAATTCTTGTGATCTCCGGAGACATTCTGAAGCTGGTAACCGTCATAATCGTCATGTTCTGGGTAGATTGGCAGCTCACCCTCATTTCACTTTCAACCATTCCGTTGCTACTTGTGGCCACCTATATTTTCAAGAATGGCATCCGTTCCTCTTTTCAAGACGTGCGAACCCAAGTGTCACGATTGAATGCATTTCTGCAGGAGCATATTACAGGCATGCACATCGTTCAGGTGTTCAATCGAGAAGAACGCGAGCTGGAACGGTTCAAGACCATTAATGCTGAACATCGTGATGCCAACATCCGGTCGGTGTGGTATTTCTCCATCTTTCTTCCAGTGGTCGAGATCCTATCGGCTGCTTCGTTAGGCCTAATCCTTTGGTGGGCGGCCGATGACATCATGGAAAAGACCATGACCATCGGACAGTTGGTGGCCTTCATTCTCTACATAAACATGCTTTTCAGACCCATCCGCGAATTGGCCGATAAGTTCAATACGCTTCAAATGGGAATGGTCAGTTCCGAACGGGTGTTTAAGGTGCTTGATACCCACGAAAGCATCGAAGACAACGGAACCTTTACCACCGAAAAACTTCATGGAGAAATTGAATTCAAAAACGTGTGGTTTGCCTATACGGATGACGAATATGTGCTCAAAGACATCTCGTTCAAGGTTCACAAAGGCGAATCACTGGCCTTGGTTGGTGCTACAGGATCGGGCAAAACAAGCATCATCAACCTCTTAAGCCGTTTCTACGAGTTTCAAAAGGGTGAGATCCTTGTCGATGGCCGCAACGTGAGGGAATACGACAAGCTCTTTCTAAGACGGAACATAGCCGTTGTGCTTCAGGACGTGTTCCTTTTTTCCGACACGGTTTATCGGAATATTACGCTTGGAGATGATTCCATTTCGCGCGAAACCGTCATGCAGGCCGCCAAGGATTTCGGGGCTCATCAGTTCATAAGTTCGCTACCGGGCGGCTACGATTATAATGTAATGGAACGAGGTGCCATGCTTTCCGTTGGGCAGCGGCAGCTTATTTCGTTCATACGGGCCTATGTTCACGATCCTACCATTCTGGTTCTTGACGAGGCCACTTCATCCATTGATACTGAAAGCGAAGCCATCATTCAAAAAGCCTTGATCAAATTGCTGGAAGGACGTACCTCCATTGTCATTGCTCACCGATTGGCCACCATTCAGAAGGCCAAGAACATACTGGTACTAGAAAAAGGAAGGATCGCTGAAATGGGATCTCATCAGAACCTGCTCGAAAACAATGGGCATTACCGTTCGCTTTTCGAGCTACAGTTCAGCTAGCGCAATCGGTCGGCCGAACGAACAAGGGCATCGTCACTTTTTATGCCTCTGATGGCAACAAAATAAAGCACCACATTGACAAGAAGAACAGCCATGAATGGGCCATATGAAACCTGTGCCGTTGCATCCAAGGCGCCCATCTTATCCGCAAAGAAGAAAACCACTCCAGCAACCACCAACTGAACGATCAATGCGGCTTGAATCAATTTCACCTGAAACTTGCGATTCTTATATTGCATGATGCCATAGATGCTCAGAAACACACCGAGCATGATGACCCCGGTTATCGGAAACGAACTCATGACCGTTTCCACAACCCCTTCCTTCTGAAGAAGAATGGAGACCGAATTCAACTCATAATTACCGGACTCGGTAACCAAAGTGGCGAATGTCAACTTCAAAAAGACCAGAAGAACAGAAAGTAGAATGGCCAAAGCCAAATATACGGTTTGAATACGTTGGATCATGCTGATACGTTTTATGGACGCAAAGGAATAGAATACCTGTAAATGAGCACAGAAACTGCTTGTTAATTTATACACATCACTTATCAATATGGAATTAATATGTATCATTGCCTCGTAATCATTTCCCATTCGTTCTGAATCGAGGAAATACATTCAATCTGATCATCAGGAAATAGGGCACAGTCCGATCTGTTTTAGAAACACACTTACCTAGCAAGTTCACTTTTTAATGTACGATAAAGAAAACCTTACCAATATGCTGGTTGCGGATCTGCGCACCATAGCAGAGAAGTTGGATGTGAAAAACACCGAAGCCATGCGCAAGGTGGATCTTGTAGATGCCATATTGGCAAGGAACGAGGCCGCCCCAACCAGCGGACAGGAGCGAAAAGCAGCGAACACCGTTGCAAAACCTTCAGCCATTCAGACAGAAGACAAGACAAAAAGAAAGCGTGCCAGAGTTGATAAGGAGCCGACCATATTCGGAAGTGAGTACGATAACGAACCATCTGATGGTTTTGAGTTCGGTTTTGAAGCCAAGGCACGCGAAGCTAACCGAGCACACCGTGAGCCTGATGCGATTGAATCCAACTCTGATGAGGGCGAGACCACTGTTGAAGTAGAACAACAGGAAACCGGAACTAGCGAAGCAGAACCGAATACCGAGAATGCTGAGCGCAACAACGGTCGGAATGAGAACCGCAACCGAAACAATAGAAACCAGGACGAAGGGAAGAACGACCGCCAAGATCACAACAGAAGCGAACGTCAGGATCATAACAAGGCCGAACTCGATGCTTTTTACAACTTCGATGGGGCCATTATTTCAGAAGGTGTGCTCGAAAGCATGCCCGATGGCTATGGTTTCCTTCGCTCTTCCGATTACAACTACCTGTCATCTCCCGATGATGTGTACGTATCTCAATCGCAGATAAAACTGTACGGACTGAAAACAGGCGATACGGTAAGAGGAGAAGTTAGACCGCCAAAGCCGGGGGAAAAGTATTTCCCACTCATCAACGTTGATATGATCAATGGACGCGACCCAAGCTATGTGCGCGACCGCGTTTCGTTTGAGCACCTCACTCCTCTCTTCCCACAGGAAAAATTCAATATTGCTTCAGGTTCAAGGGCCGATATTTCTGCCCGCGTTATGGACATGTTCACGCCTATCGGCAAAGGGCAGCGTGGCCTTATCGTAGCGCAGCCGAAAACAGGTAAAACAGTGCTGCTTAAGGAAGTGGCCAATGCCATTGCAGAGAACCACCCAGAGGTTTACATGATCATTCTGCTGATCGATGAACGTCCGGAAGAGGTGACCGACATGGCCCGAAGCGTGAACGCTGAGGTTATTTCGTCAACATTTGATGAGCCTGCAGACAAGCACGTCAAAATTGCCAATATCGTTCTCGAAAAGGCAAAACGTCTGGTTGAATGCGGTCACGATGTGGTCATTCTTCTTGATAGTATCACCCGTTTGGCAAGGGCTTACAATACGGTTCAACCAGCTTCGGGTAAGATTCTTTCTGGTGGTGTGGATGCCAATGCCCTTCACAAGCCGAAACGATTTTTTGGAGCGGCCAGAAAAATTGAAAAAGGCGGTTCGCTCACCATTCTGGCAACGGCACTTACAGAAACAGGTTCGAAAATGGACGAAGTGATCTTTGAAGAGTTCAAAGGAACGGGCAACATGGAACTTCAACTCGACCGTAAGATCTCCAACAAGCGCATCTTCCCTGCCATAGACATCGTGGCCTCTAGCACACGTAGAGACGACCTTCTTATGGATAAGGAAGCCCTGCAACGCATTTGGATCCTGCGCAACCACCTGGCCGATATGACGCCTGTGGAAGCCATGGAATTCCTTCGCGACCGTATGGCCGGAACACGTAGCAATGAGGAATTCCTTATTTCGATGAACGGCTAAGGTTGATCTCCCTTTGTAAAAAACCCTGTTCAGCGATCTGATCAGGGTTTTTTATTTCTCACGATCCAGTAAGTTTAGCCATGCAAAGATCGAACAGTTCGAACTGGAAAATGCGCCTGCTGACCATTTCGGTATTAAGCTATGCTGCTTTCTTCTTCGCTCAACCCATCAATTTGGCCACCGCGGACCTTGGCCGTCATATTGTGAATGGCGAACTCGTTACGCACGGAGTGAAAGCCATTTTAAGCACAAACTATTATTCC
>CAMCFW010000130.1 GCA_945874195.1 Chryseobacterium gleum | reverse complement strand
TGTTTTGAGCGCCAAACAACAACTGAACGTTCACGACCCGAAAGACAGCCTGGCTAGCATTGGCATGGGCATCGGTTCGTTGGTCATCGGGGTTGGAGTGAAGACCGTGGCCTTCGGAATAATGATGTATCTGTATCAATTTGATGTTTTAGGGCTGAAACAGCATTTGGGTATGGGTGTCTGGTATGCTTGGGTCATCCTTTTCTTTGCAGACGACCTTACATTCTATTGGCATCATCGGCTAAGTCATCAAATCCGCATTCTTTGGGCCGCACATATCAACCATCATTCATCGATCAATTACAATTTGGCCGTTGCATTGCGGCAAAGTTGGACCGAGATCTTATACAAATACACGCTTTGGCTGTGGTTACCGCTCATCGGATTCCACCCGCTCATGGTTATGACAATGATGAGTCTTAGCCTCATCTATCAGTTCTGGGTGCATACAAAAACCATTGGTTCGCTTGGCCCGCTTGAGTGGTTCATGAACACGCCTTCGCATCACAGAGTTCATCATGCCAGCAACGCCCGCTACCTTGACCGCAACCATGCTGGAATTCTCATCGTTTGGGACCGATTGTTCGGAACGTTTCAGAAAGAGGAGGAGTCCGATCCGGTTGTCTATGGCATTACCTCAAACATTCAGACCTACAACCTATTCAAGATTGCCTTTCATGAGTTCGCCAACATTTTGCGCGATGTGAAAAGCGCGCCTGATCTGAAAACCAAACTTGGCTACATGTTCGCACCCCCAGGTTGGAGCCATGACGGACGAAGTAAGACATCAGATCAGCTTCGCAAGGAACAAGGCATCGTCTGATCGGCCGAAATTCGAACACAAAAAAAGGGGAGCCCAGTTTTGGACTCCCCTTTTCGTTTTCAACTGATTCAGTTCAACTAAGCCGCTTTCAACTTGCTCATCGTTGAATTGGACAGTTTCTGTTCTGCGTATTCGCGGGTTACAACCATGTGTTTATCATCGGTTGACGGAAGTTCAAACATGGCATCTATCAGAATGGCTTCACAGATAGAACGCAGACCTCTAGCTCCCAGATTGAAGTTAATGGCCTTTTCAACTACGAAGTCCAAAACATCATCTTCCACCACCAGATCGATCTTGTCCATTTTGAACAATTTCGTGTACTGTTTCACCAGCGCATTCTTTGGCTCGGTAAGGATCCTTCGAAGCGCATCTGCATCCAATGGATTCAAATGTGTGACAACGGGCAATCTTCCTATCAGTTCGGGAATGATTCCGAAACCTTTGATGTCTTGGGCAGTGATATATTGAAGCAGATTTTCTTCATCAATTTCTTCCCTATCGGTATGAGAAGCGTAACCGATGGTCTGCTTCTTCATTCGCTTGGCTATCAATTTCTCTATTCCGTCAAAGGCGCCTCCACAAACGAATAGGATGTTCTTTGTGTCGATGGCCACCATTTTCTGTTCCGGATGCTTTCTTCCACCCTGAGGCGGAACATTTACAACCGACCCTTCCAATAGTTTCAACAGACCTTGCTGAACCCCTTCTCCCGAAACATCACGGGTGATGGAAGCATTGTCTCCCTTTCGGGCGATCTTATCGATCTCGTCAATGAAAACTATCCCCTTTTCGGCCGCGGCCTGATCGTAATCGGCCGCTTGAAGCAACCTGCTCAAGATGCTTTCCACATCTTCTCCCACATAACCACTTTCGGTCAGAACGGTGGCATCCGCAATGCAGAAGGGCACGTTCAGCATTTTGGCAATGGTTCTTGCAAGAAGAGTTTTACCAGTTCCTGTTCGTCCGACCAGAATGATGTTCGACTTTTCTACTTCAATGTCATCCGACTCGCTGTCTGGTTTTTGAACCAGACGTTTGAAGTGATTATAGACGGCAACGGCCAACACCTTTTTTGCCTGACTCTGTCCGATCACGTATTCGTCCAAGAACGCTTTGATCTCGATCGGCTTCAGAAGGTTGAGCGACTGATTGATGTTCTTATCCTGCTTGTTGGCGAATTCCTCATTAACGATCTGGTAAGCCTGCGCAATGCAACGGTCGCAGATGTGGCCGTTAATGCCAGCGATCAGCACGGCTGTATCCTGTTTGTCTCTCCCACAGAAAGAACATTTGATATGGTCTTTTTCCTTACTTGCTTTCATGTTCAGATTGCTATTCGTTAGGTCAAACCGCGTATGGCCTGACCTTGCTAAGAGTTAAAGTTAAGTCTTATCTGTTTCTAACAAGCACCTCATCGATCATCCCGTAAGCCTTTGCTTCTTCGGCAGTCATCCAATAATCTCGATCACTGTCTTCCCAAACTTTGTCGTAGGTCTGTCCGGAGTGATTGGCGATGATGTTGTAAAGCTCCTTTTTCAGCTTTGCGATCTCGCGAGCGGTAATCTCAATGTCTGATGCTTGACCCGATGCGCCACCCAATGGCTGGTGGATCATGACTCTAGAATGTTTCAATGCTGTTCTCTTACCGGTTGCCCCAGCGCAAAGCAGAACTGCTCCCATGGAAGCGGCCATACCTGTGCAAATGGTACTTACATCGGGGGCAATGTATTGCATGGTGTCATAAATGCCCAGGCCGGCATACACCGAGCCACCCGGACTGTTCAGGTAAATCTGAATGTCCTTCTTGTTATCGGCACTTTCCAAGAAAAGAAGTTGCGCTTGAATGATATTTGCCACCGTGTCGTCAATTCCAGTTCCTAGAAAGATGATGCGGTCCATCATCAAACGCGAAAAAACATCCATTTGAGCTACGTTCAGCGAACGTTCTTCAATGATGTATGGTGTCATTGAGCCTATTACGCTATCGTAGGTGGTGCTGCTTATTCCTCTATGCTTAATAGCGTACTTTCTAAATTCGTTTCCGTCCATTGTAAATTCTTCTGCTAGTTTATTTAAAACGATGAATGCCGAATATCGCAATTAATGGCAATACGCGGCATTCAAGCTATTAGACAGTTTTTAACTGCAAATTGTTCTTAGCTATTCTCTTTTGCAAGCGATCGATAGAATTCCTCACTGTTCGTCATGCGGTCGGTAAGGGTTGCTTTTTGTTTAAAGAAAGTCATCACCTTCTCATCCAGGATCTGGTCATTCATCTTCCTAACCTCTTCTTCGCGCTTCATGAACTTCAAAACCATGTCGTCCATCATCGCGTCATCTGCCTGCAACATTCCGTAATAGGCGAACTGTTGTTTCAACTGCTGCCGTATTCCGTCTTTCAACTCATCGGCTGAAACCTTTATCTCGTTCTCGCGGATGATCTTGTGCTCAATAAGCTGCCATTTCAAACCGTCACGATAGTTCGGGTATTCCAATTCAACCTGTTCTTTGGTTGTTTTTTTCTCGCCTATCGTGAGCAGCCAGCGCTTCAAAAACTCATCAGGAAGGGTGATCTTCGTATTCTTCAAAAGGTCGATCACAATGTCATTCTTCAGTTTTCGTTCGCTTTCCTTTTCGAAATAAGAAGAGTAATCTTGCTTGATTCGGGATTTCATTTCATCCAAGGTGGTCACGGACCCATCTGGATACATTTTCTTAAAAAGATCTTCGTTCAACTCAGCAGGTTTAAGTCGCTGAATTTTTTCGATTGTGATCTTAAAATCATTGTTGACCTCGTGCAGCTGATCCTTGTTCACGCCTAGCATAGCCGCCAGATCAGTCTCATTCTCCGAAATATCCCGATAGTTGACATTTAGCGAATCGTCAAGTTTCTTCCCTATCAACGAATGTTTCACGGCATCTTTCAGGGTATCCATTGATATGCTTGAACTATGCAATATGCCGCCCGCTTTGATGCTCAGGTCTGAATTCAATTCGACCCATTGAACACGCACAAGGTCATTATCGGCTATGGTGTCATGCTCAATCATATCACCTCCCCGTTTGGCAATGTTCTCCAGCGAATTAGCGATGTCCTTATCGGTGGCCTCAATAACGAAATGGTCGAACTTGAAGGTGCTTCCCAACGATAGTTCGATCTGTGGGGCTAGACCTAGATCATAGGTGAATTCCATATCAGCCGGATTTTCCCAATCGGCCTTTGGTTTGACCGAAGATGATGGTATCGGGTTTCCCAATATCTCCAACTTCTCTTGCCAGATATACTCGTAAAGTTGGTTGCTGAGCATCTTGTTCACTTCATCAACCAGAACAGATGGCCCGTACATCTTCTTCACCACACCAACTGGAACTTTTCCGGGTCTGAAACCGGGAAATTTGGCCTTCTTGGCGTGCTCTCTCAATGATCTTTCCACCTGAGGCTGATAATCTGCCGGCTCAAGCTTGATCGTTACCCTTGCATTCAACTCGTCAATGCTCTCTTTGGTAATGTTCATCCTACGTATGATTCTTGTTTATAACCTGTTATTTGCAAAAAAAGGGACCTGCTTTGCAGCAGTTCCCTCTTTACGTTCTTGAGTGCGGATGGAGGGACTCGAACCCACACACCTCACGGCACCAGATCCTAAGTCTGGCGTGTCTACCAATTTCACCACATCCGCATGATAAAAGAACGTCCCCTAAAAAGGGACGGCAAAGATAATTTTCTTTTCGAAAACAAATAAGACATTTTCAATCTGATCAAATTGGGCATAGAAAAAGCTGGGCTGGCCATCGGTGCAGCTTCAATTTAGTACTTCAGCGCTGATCAAGCTTAGATTACCTTTGCGCACAAATTATTGAAAGCATGAGAAGCTACACTCCGGCCGATATGGAAACGCCACAGTTGCATGGGCTGTTGCTGAGTGCCGTTGCGCCTCGACCGATAGCATTTGTAAGCACAATTGATGATCAGGGAAGACCGAACCTAGCGCCATTCAGCTTTTTCAATGTATTCAGCGCCAATCCGCCCATCGCCATTTTTTCTCCTGCCAGACGCGTTAAAGACAACACAACTAAGCACACGCTGAAAAATGTGAAATCCAATCTAGAATGCGTGATCAATGTGGTGAGTTATAGTATGCTTCATCAGATGAATTTAGCCAGTTGCGAGTTTGCCGAAGGCGTGAATGAATTTGAAAAGGCCGGCCTTACTGGTATTCCGTCCGATATAGTGAGCCCGTTAAGAGTGAAGGAGGCACCGGTTCAGCTTGAATGCATTGTGAAAGAAGTCATGGAGTTGGGCAGCAAAGGAGGGGCCGGTAATCTGGTGATCTCAGAAGTGGTGAGAATGCATGTTTCTGAAGAAGTTTTTGCAGAAAACGGAAATATTGACCCACAGAAACTTGACCTTATTGCCCGTATGGGTCAGGATTGGTACTGTCGAGCACACGGAGATGCCATTTTTGAAGTTCCCAAACCAGGAAGAGAGTTAGGAATAGGTGTGGACGCTATTCCAATGTCGACCAGAAACAGCAGCATACTTACAGGCAATGATCTTGGGCGATTAGGCATGGCTTCAACGCTTCCGACCCGCGAAGAAGTATTGATCTATTTGAATGAACCGGGTTTTCAAGGTCTTCTTACCGAACACGGGACAAATTCGAAACAGATGGAGCGCTTGGTTCACCAAACCGCGCATCAACTGTTGGAACAAGGAAAAACGGCCGAAGCTTGGAAGATGCTTCTCGCACTGGAGCTGATCTGATTTGAGCGCAGAGATCATACAACTGACCGCGACCACGCTTGCGGGGTTCGAAGAGATCCTGGCCGATGAACTCCGTTCTTTCGGGGCACGCGATGTGGAGTTAGGGCGTAGGGCAGTTTCTTTCAAAGGCGACCTAGGCTTCATTTACAAGGTCAATTTCCGCTCGCGGTTTGCACTCAGGGTACTGAAACCCATCAAAGAATTCGTGGCCGAGAATGAGCAGACCTACTACGCACGCATTAAAGCCTACCCGTGGGAAAATCTGATCTCGAACAATCAGACGTTCGCCATCCGATCGGCTGTTCATTCTGACACCTTCACCCACTCCTTATATATGTCGCTAAAGGCGAAGGATGCCATTGTGGACAGGATAAGGGAAAAGACGGGTGCCCGACCGAATGTGGACACCGACACTCCTGATATTCCTATCCATATCCATATTTCGGCTGAAAAAGTGATCATCTCGCTCGATTCGACAGGCGATTCGTTGCACATGCGCGGCTATCGGCAAATAACGGGGCAGGCACCCATAAATGAAGTTTTGGCGGCCGGTATAGTTGAACTTTCTGAATGGGACCCCACCACGCCACTCTATGACGCCATGTGCGGTTCGGGCACCATTGCCATGGAAGCAGCCATCAAGGGTTTGAACATGCCACCAGGTCTGTTCAGAAAGTTGGGATACGCCTTTGAAAAGTGGCCCGATTTCGACCAGAAACTGTGGGACACCATCATTTCCAGTTCCATGGACCGTATCTCTGACACACCATTGAAGATCTATGCTTCTGATGTGAG
>CAMCFW010000129.1 GCA_945874195.1 Chryseobacterium gleum | reverse complement strand
TAAGTGAACTTAGCGCAGGAATCTATGTTCTACAATTGAACTCGGAACACGAATCCGTGAACCGGAAGATCCATATTCAATAAAACATGAACCTGCACGGTTTGGAACATATACTCAGCAGCAACCTGAACGCGGAATTCAAGACCATCACCGAAAAGGTGCTGAAAAACGAGCGCATTTCTTTTGATGAGGGTGTGTTTCTTTATGAGAAGGGTGAGCTCGGTTTCCTGGGTTCGCTTGCCAATCACATCAAGGAAAGACGCCATGGCCACAAGGTCTTCTTCAATCGTAACTTCCATGTAGAACCCACTAACATCTGTGTGTTCGATTGCAAGTTCTGCTCCTACTCGAGGCTTACCAAACACAAGAGTGAAGGTTGGGAGCTTTCGGAAGACGAGATACTGCAGTTGGTGAGAAATTACGATGGCAAACCGGTTACCGAAGTGCACATCGTTGGAGGTGTACATCCGAAAATGGGGCTTCACTATTTTGCTTCTCTTATCAAGAAGATCAAGCAAATAAGGCCTGATATACACGTGAAAGCGTTCACCGCGGTTGAACTCGAATACATGTGCCGAAAGGCGAAGGTGAGCTATCGCGAAGGACTTCAGATACTGAAAGATCACGGACAGGATTCGTTGCCCGGTGGCGGTGCAGAAATATTTAATGAAGCGATACGAGCCGAAATATGTGCCGACAAATGCACCTCAGATCAATGGTTGGAAATGCACCGGACAGCCCACCAATTGGGAATGCCAAGCAATGCCACCATGCTTTACGGGCACATTGAAAAATACGAGCATCGGGTGGACCACATGAACCGTTTGCGCCAATTGCAGGACGAAACAGGCGGTTTCAATACCTTCATTCCACTCAAGTTCCGCAATGGCGACAACCAGATGAGCCATATTGCGGAAACCACAACGATTGAAGATCTACGGAACTATGCGGTTGCTCGCATCTTCATGGACAATTTCGGTCATATTAAGGCCTATTGGCCAATGATTGGAAGACAGACAGCGCAGATGAGTCTGGCCTTTGGGGTTGACGACATTGATGGCACTATTGACGATAGCACACGCATCTACAGCATGGCAGGCAGCGAAGAGCAAAGCCCAGCCCTCAGCACGCGGCAATTGGTGGCGCTCATAAAAGAAGTTGGCCGCCACCCCATTGAGCGCGACACGGTTTACAATACCGTGACAGACTACATGGAGTATGATTTTGCAGTAGAAGCGGCCGAGGCCTGAGAAAACCCTGAAGCTCTCGAAGGGAGGAATTGCATCCTACTGGGCTTCGAGTACCTCAGCCCTTATGCTTCCGAAAGGAGCCAACCCTGAGGTTCTCGAAGGAGTTAACCCTGAGGTTCTCGAAGGGTGGTAAGTAAATTTCAAATATCTTCATACCATGCATGGCTGGCTCTATATACTTAAGTGCGCTGATGATAGCTACTATACAGGAAGTACAGAAGACCTTCAACGTAGATTTCTGGAGCACCAGAATGGGCTGGGAGCAAATCACACCGGTAAAAGACTTCCAGTTAAACTGGTTTACACGGAAGCATATCCAACTATGCAACAGGCCTTTTGGCGCGAAAAACAGATTCAAGGTTGGAGCAGAAAAAAGAAGGAAGCGCTTATTGACGGACGATACAATGACCTTCCAGAGCTGGCAACTGCCTATCGTGACAAGCAATTGGGTTCATTGATTGAAAATTAGCACGCCCAAGCAGCTAACCCTGAGGCTCTCGAAGGGAGGAATAGCATCCTACTGGGCTTCGAGTACCTCAGCCCTTATGCTCTCGAAGGGTGAGTCAGCAAGCTCATTTACAATCAAACTTAAACACCAAAAAAGAAGCGGCCGAGGCCTAAGCCACCGACCGCTTCCCATGATCACCATCGGGCTAAGCGCTTTGCTTATGGAGCAGGATTCAACAGAAAATCCTCAGTGAGCGAAGCGCTTGGAGTAAGCTCCACCGGACGAATGGCAGGCGAATATCCAGCAGCCGATACATCCAAACTCCCACTCAACGTGGTCGTAACAGATGCAAGGCTGAATCCATAATTTCCTCCAACATCAGTAAGCACATTCAAGCTACCGCCCGGCCAAGTCAACGATACCGATGCGCCTGCAATAGGCATTAAAGTGAGGTTGTCCTGCACCTTTCCACCCAGCGTTGTGGTAGCACCCCCGCCTCCGCCAGAGGCCACCAACTCCACATTCAGCACTGCGGTTTCGCCCTCAGCCACCACCACACCTGAGCCACTGGCAGACACAAAGCCTGCGGCTTCAAAATCTAGCGTATACGTTCCATCGGGCAGGTTACCGAACACGTAGTTTCCATTGCTGTCGGTGGAGGTTTCTAAGTTGAGCGAAACAATTCGAACGGTGGCGCCTTCTATAGCTGCCCCGCCTAGCGCACTCACCTTACCACTGATGCTGATGTCTTCGCCACTCTCGCTGCTTGCTGGCAAGAGAAACAACTGATACTTGGCCGGGTCAGTCAAGAAAATGAGTTTTCCTGCCTTGCTCACCCTCACCATTACGTCCCAAGCCTCGTTGTGAACAACAACGCGCTGTTCGGTGGTCACCAATCTCGTGCCCTTGAATTTCTCCTGCTCAATATTGGCAATATTCAGCGCAATGGCCAAGGTGTTTATTTCGGCCACGGCAGCGGCATCAAAACCCACAGCAGCCAACTGAACTGTATACTTCGTAGCTGTTTTGAACAAGGTCTGCATGAACTGGGTCATGCCTGTCTGCGAACGTCTCACATCTCTAAAATCATCCGTTCCGAACTCTTGCTGAATGGCCGGCTTGGTAGGAAAGGCCCGCTCCACGAAATATTTGGTTGAAGCAAATTTCAACCTGGCCGCTTCCATAGCGTCATCTGCCGCGGCAGTCAGTTGCTGCAACTGATCTTTGATAACCTCATCGGGCAAGATGGCCTCTGCTGCATCAATAGCGCTTAGCCAATTGGTTTCGAAAGGCGTTGCAAAGCCAATGTCGAAGCCTTCAAATTCTGATTGCTCGTCCAAAAAATGCGCACGCATGGTCTTATTATGCTCCAACATGTTGGGGTCTGCTACTCGATACTTTCTAATTATAGGTTCCATTTTTCAATGTATTTATGATTGTTCTTATCTGTTAATGAGGCGGGAATGCTTCGACCGAACACGCGGACGGCCTTCCCGAATGCGACAATCACTTTCCCATAGGCGGTGGTCGGTTTCCCAGCAACGGAAGCCATTTTCCGATCCACGGATGCATGGCGTCCAAGAATGGGTGACGGTTTCCCACATGCGGATATGAATTTCCCGAACATGGGAGAAGATCGCCCGCGTGCGGAAGAGGATTTCCCGAATGCGGAAGAGAATTTCCCACGCGCGGAAGAAGATTTCCCGATCGGAAAATGATGCCCCGAAGGCGCGAAATGAGTAAGCGAATATGAACCTTTGCCAACCGCATGCAAAATGCTTTCCACCAATTTCGGAAGGCGAAAAGCACATTGTCAATAGCCCAAAATGGCTAATTTGATAGCCATTTTGGGCTAATTTTTGGGGTTTTCGGAAAAAGTGGCCGCGTAAAATGAGACCCGCGCCAAAAAAACCTTGGCAAAAACGAGGGCTTTTTACGCCATCATAACAACTCCAGCCCAGAGCCTGCGCTTCAGCACTTTCAAGTCTAACATTCATTATTTTCGCTAGGGTATGGCACTACCAATCGTTGTTTTCAGAATGGAAGAACACCCTATGGCTGAGGTGCTAAATAGCTATGGTCGCCATGCGTCCGAACTGAAAAACAATACATTAGCGTCACCAACTCGAAAGGCGGATATGAATGGTTATACTGATATCCCCTAGTTGGCGTGCATTTTTAAACACACTGAAAGCATGAAGAAATTTGAAATTATTATGGGACTTACCACTATTGTTGGAACAGCCTTTAGACTTCTCGACATTTCTGGTGGTCTTGTGATCATTACCGTTTCCCTCTCGACACTAGCTTGCTTCTACTACATGTTCAGCTTTGCACTTTTTAATGATATCCGGCTGCGCGACATATTCAAAAAAACATCTTACAGCAATACAAGTCCAAAGAGAATTATCGTGGCTATTGGACTAGGGTCCGTCATTTCTAACGTGATTATTGGAAGTCTTTTTAAAACCCAAGTATGGCCTGGGTCAGACCCAATATTAAAAGTTGGATTACCTATCCTTGGACTAATTCTGATTGTGTTATTAAGCAGATATTATATAAATAAAACCGACCTCAATCTTAAAGCATTCCATGTTAGAGCTATTAAAAGAATATTGATTTACGGTGGGCTGGGACTTATACTCTACCTAATTCCTTCATCAACATTCATAAACGCTTTCAACATACAATCGGACGAAGTTCAATCAATCGAAGAAGTAACTTCCGACACGAACGTGGACGAAGCAGAGCCTAATTAACAGAAAGGAAAAAAACGTTCTCCAACACCAACTATGAAAACAGGGCGTGACGTGTTTGCCGCAAGTTCATTACGGTTTGCGGTTTCGGGCGAAACGTAAGTTCATCCGAGCTAAAGGTCGAAGGCGTTAAAGCCCTATTTTCATAGTTGTAACCGTTAAGCAAGCAACAATTGCAAAGCCTTGGTATGGTAAGTGGTCTAGCCCACACAATTATTCAAAAGTCACAAATTAGAAATACATGAACCGAAATCCGTTCTTTTTGCTTGCAACTTGTCTCATCTCCATCAGCACTTTTTCCTTCGGTCAAGTTCAGAAACAACCTATCGAAGTGGTCTTTTACAACGTGGAGAACCTTTATGACACGTTTGACGACCCACTGATAGATGACAACGAGTTTCTGCCAGATAGCGCCAACAAATGGACCATGGACCGCTACCAAAAAAAGCTGGTGGACCTGGCTAAGGTGCTGAAGGTGACCTCTCAAGACGGACTTCCGGAGGTGATCGGCCTTTGCGAGATCGAGAACCGAAGAGTGGTGGAAGAACTGATGGCAACCGCCCCGCTAAACGAGGCAAAATGGAAGGTTGTGCACGAAGAAAGCCCAGACAAGCGCGGCATTGACGTTGCCCTGGCCTACAACCCGTCCAGATTAAAGGAGTTGCATCACGAAAAGATCCGCTTTTCCTTCGATCAAGATCCTGAAACCACCACCCGCGACATTCTCTATGTGAAGTTCCTTAGCCGCAAAGACACCCTTCACTTCTTTGTGAACCACTGGCCTTCACGAAGAGGCGGCCAAGGACCGAGCGAGTCGAAACGACTGAAAGCGGCCAATATGTTGCTTGGCAAAACCGATTCCATTCTGGCCATTCACCCTAAGGCCAAGATCATTGTCATGGGCGATTTCAACGACTATCCGAACAACCGATCGATGACCGAAGTGCTGAACTGCGCACCCACATCGAACGGGAAGCTTACCAACCTCACTCATTCGTTTCACGAACAAGGGTTCGGCACCTACAATTACAAAGGAGAATGGGGCATGCTCGATCAGTTCATTGTGTCGAATGGCCTGCTTTCAGCCTCCAAAGGTTACTTCACCACACCAACAACGGTGGCCATTGTCAAAGAAGAATGGATGCTTTTTAAGGAAGAAGGAAAAGAGTCGGCACCTAGCAAAACCTATGGCGGACCGAACTATTATGGAGGCTATTCTGACCACCTCCCTATAAGAATGACGATTTCTGTGAAGTGATGAAAATTGTTGTATTAGCGTTCGTAGCCAACTTCATCAAGCTATTATTCAATTGTATCTTTGGCCTATGAAATACTGGTTCACCCGTTCGATATTGCTCTTTTTGGTTGCCGTTCTGGCCATATCCTGTAACACCAAAGATGAGATTCCTCCTATCGAAGACAACCGATTCTTTGTCGAATTCTCAATTGGGAACGACACCATCAGGTATGAAGATGGATTGAATAACTACGGGAACGGCCCGGGCATTGCCACTTACGAAGATTCGGTCGGGAGGCTTCACAGTGAGTTCAGCACCTTCATCAAAAGCGCTCTCGACCCTACTTACGAAAACAATAATCTCACTATTCGAACGGTAAAATTCCTGAGCGACACCACATATCCTTCTCCAAGCACAGCATTCGCATTTTTTGCTGAAGGTGCCTACGATTATGGTTCTTATGTGCTCGATAGCAGCTTGGCCGGGATCCATGGCGCAGTGATCAATTACACGGATCAGAATGGTAAGGACTGGAGCAGCGACCTACAATATGGACAACAAGAAAGCTGGGCGAATTTCGTTGTCAGCGAACACAGGTCTGTAGTTGACGACCAGTTCGGTGGAAAGACCAAAGGAACCTTCAACTGCCGTGTATTCGATGGCATGGGTGGTTCGCTCGACCTTCGCAACGGTCGATTTCACGCACGAACCATCTTTCATCGCCAATAAT
>CAMCFW010000128.1 GCA_945874195.1 Chryseobacterium gleum | reverse complement strand
CGCTTGTCGAACTTGTTGATGGCCACGATGTCGGCAAAGTCCAGCATGTCTATCTTCTCCAACTGCGTGGCGGCCCCGAACTCTGGCGTCATCACATAGAGGCTCACATTGCTGTGGTCAAGTATCTCAGTGTCGCTCTGCCCGATGCCCGATGTTTCGAGAATGATGAGGTCGTATTGCGCTGCCTTCAGAATATCCACCGCTTCCTGCACGTGTTTGCTGAGGGCAAGATTGCTCTGCCGTGTAGCGAGCGAACGCATATACACCCTTGGATTGCGAATGGCGTTCATTCGGATCCTATCGCCAAGCAGCGCACCGCCTGTCTTCCGTTTTGATGGGTCGACAGAAACAATGGCCAAGGTCTTCTCCGGGAAATCGAGCAGAAACCTCCGCACCAGCTCATCCACCAACGATGACTTGCCTGCCCCGCCTGTGCCGGTGATTCCCAATACTGGACTTTTTGAAGTGGACGATACTTCTCGCACCTTTTCCATCGCCTTGCCGCTCAGTTCTGGGCTGTTCTCTGCCACAGAAATGAGCCGCGCAATGGATGGCCAATCCTTTGATGCCAGTTGCTTCACATCGACCGTGGCATCGGTGCCCAAAGCGAAATCACATTGCTGCACCATATCGTTTATCATCCCTTGCAGCCCCATCGCGCGGCCATCGTCCGGGTGATAGATGCGGGTGATGCCATAGCTCTGCAATTCCTCAATCTCCGAAGGGAGAATGGTGCCTCCACCACCACCGAATATCTTGATGTGGCCCGCGCCTTTCTCCTTCAGCAGGTCGTGCATGTACTTGAAATACTCGGTGTGCCCGCCCTGATAGCTCGTCATCGCAATGGCGTGGGCATCCTCCTGAATGGCACAGTTAACTACTTCCAGAACACTGCGGTCGTGGCCCAAGTGAATCACCTCAACACCCGTGCTCTGGATGATCCTGCGCATGATGTTGATGGCCGCATCGTGCCCATCGAAGAGGCTGGCTGCGGTGACTATTCGAATCTTGTTCTTAGGAATGTACGGTACAGCTTCTATCATTGCTTTTCTTAAAGATGGCGAATTTACGATTATGGCTGTCTGACCATTATCGGGGTCATAGTAAAAGCCCTTCCAACATTTCGTTCAAAAACCGACCAGTCGGATCCATTTCCGATCGTAGCTTCAAGAAATCATCCCATTTTGGGTAAACCGAGCGGAGGTAGTCCGTACCCACGTTGAACTCCTTGCCCCAATGAGGGCGGCCGTTGTGTTTTAAGCCCAATTCCTCAAAGTGGGCAAGCAATTCATCCCAACCGCGGTTGTCGGCATTGTAGCAACCGATGTAAACGCTGTCGCGGCCGTATGACGGACTCAGCGCAAAATCATCGCCCTTCACAAACCGAATCTCCTGAATGAAATTCATCAGGTGGCCATTTGTTTCTACCATGCTTTTGTATTCGCGCAGCAGGGTAGGGGTCAGGCTGATGTCAAATGCCCATTCCGTTTCGCGGTGAATAGGTGGTTCCGGAACATTGAAAACCTTGTAACTACGCTCAATTCGGTTCACATCAGGCAGCATCCGTTTCACGATCTGCCCGTTCACCCATTTCCTGCGTTCTGGTCTCCGATTGGCCCACCAAAGCATGAAACGGTAGCCTTTCACCGAAAGCCATTCATCCATCATTTTCTGTCGGAATCGGCTGTCATTCTCTGGTTGATATGTTGAATTGTAGCGATAGACCATCATTTTTTCGGTGTGTGGAAACCACCACATCTTGATGTGATTCTCTTGCTTCACCCAATCGAGAATATTGTCGCACACCTCTTCAAAATCCATCAATCCCGAACGTTCATGCAGATTGAATTTTGGAACCAAATGGATGCGCATTTCGGTGATGATGCCCAAAGTGCCGAGAGAGATGAGAGATAAATGATACAGTTCATGATTCTCGTTCCGATCCACGTCTAGTATCTCACCATTGGCTTTCACGAGCTTAAAACTTTGAACTTGTGAAGCCAATATGCGATGATGTATGCCCGAACCGTGTGTGGCGGTGGATATAGCTCCAGCCAAACTTTGCCGTGCTATGGACCCGAGATTTGAAAAGGCATAGCCCCGTTCCCAGAGTATCAGATTGAGGTGTTCCAACTTTGCACCCGCCTGAATGGTGGCCACGTTGGTAACGGTGTCAATTGAAAGGACCTTATTCAGTCCATCGGTGGCCATCAGCAGATCATCTGTTGGCGCCAGTTGGCTCCACGAATGTCCGGTGCCAATGCAGCGGATCCCGCGACCTGACCTCATCAGTTGAACCACATCCTCGGTTGTTTCGGGATACGCGATCTCATTCGGGGTGAATTTGACGTTACCTGCCCAGTTTTGCCATTCCATCGGCTCAAATTAGGAACAATTTCCACAGAAGTGCCATCTTTACACTTCATGTTGCTATCCTTTCAATTTCTGATCAGGCGGACAGAGTTTCTGTTGCATCCCTTCACGTGGGTCATTATTCTGCTCGTTTGGGCTCTTTTAACCTACGATCAGAAACGCAGAAAACGATTGGTGAGATGGGCTTTGGGCCTATTGCTGTTCTTCTCCAATTCATTCATTGTGGATGAATTTACCCGAGCATGGGAAATGGATGTGGTGCCTGTTTGGGAGATAGACCCTGAGGTGCGAACGGCCATTGTGCTAGGGGGAGGGGTCTATTACGACACGGAAACCGATGTGGTGAGCTATGGCGGCAATGCCGACCGCTATCTTGGTGTGCTAAGACCTTACCACGAGGATAGGATACGGAAGATCCTCGTGTCGGGTGGGGGAGCCAATTATTTGGCAACAGAGGTGAAGGAAAGCGAGATGTTGAAGCGTCTTTACCTTTTGTGCAATGTGGATTCTGCAGATATTCTAATTGAAGATAAGAGCCTGAACACCTATGAAAACGCGAAATTCTCGAAACCGATTCTCAAGACATTAAGCGAAAAGAAATTCCTATTGATCACCTCTGCCAGCCACATGAGAAGGTCGGTGGCCTGCTTTGAAAAGCAAGGAATCAACGTAGTACCTCATCCGGTCATGAAAAGTGTTGGCGAACGAAGGTTCGACATTGATCACCTTCTGGTTCCACAGATCATGAATTTCCATAAATGGATGCTGCTTATCCATGAATGGGTAGGCTTTGCCAGTTATAAGGCCCGCGGCTACCTTTAGGAGTGTCTACTTTTTGAAGATGAAATACACGGCAAGGATCAGAAATCCGAAGCCGATGAGGTGATTCATGCGAAGGGTCTCGGTCTTGAAGACCAGAATGGCAATGAGCGTGAATACCACCAGGCCCACCACTTCTTGAATGACCCGAAGTTGGAACAGACTGAAGGGCCCACCGTTGCCATCATAGCCAATGCGGTTGGCCGGAACCATGAAATTGTATTCAAAAAAGGCCAATCCCCAGCTAATGAGGATGATGCTGAACAGCCCCAGGTTCTGCGACCAACTCATGTCCTTGAACTTCAGGTGGCCATACCAAGCAAACGTCATAAAGGTGTTGCTCAGGATCAGCAGACCGATTGTGTACGCTGCTTTCATGGGTCAGACCAGTGACGCCAACTGCTCCTCCAATGCTTTGATCTTGGACTCCGCATCGGCCTGTTTGTTGCGTTCAGAAGTGATCACCTGTTCGGGTGCAGCTGCCACAAAACGCTCGTTGCTCAGCTTCTTTTGAACCGATAGCAGGAAGCCCCTGGTGTACTCCAACTCTTTTTGAAGCTTTTCTTTCTCTTCGTCCGCATCGAGTTTTCCAGCCAATGGAACGAAGAACTCGATTCCTTTCACCACGAATCCAGCTGCAGGACCTGAAGTTTCCGTCACCTGCTGGATCTGTTCCAAGTTGGCCAACTTGCGTATCACCGGGCCGAACTGTGCGTCCCATTTGCCTTTCACCAACAGTTGCAGCTTTTCCTTGGGAGCGATCTGCTTTTCGTTGCGGATCCTGCGCACTTCCATGATCGCCTTTTCTGCAGCCTCAAACCCAGAAAGCAGACCATCGTTCACCTTTCCGGCTGTTGGCCAAGGCGCAATGATCATGCGGTCCTTTTCGGTGCGTTCGCCCATCAGGTCCCAGATCTCTTCGGTGATGAACGGGGTGAACGGGTGAAGCACTTTCAACAATTCTTCGAGGAACGCGACCGTTGCGTTAAGCGTTTTCCGGTCTATCGGTTGCTGATATTCCGGCTTTACCATTTCAAGATACCACGAGCAGAAGTCGTTCCACACCAACTTGTAGGTGGTCATCAGCGCATCGCTCAAACGGAACTTGTCATAGTTGTCGTTCAGTTCCACCAACTCTCGATTGAAACGCGAACGGAACCATTCTATGGCGATCCGTGCCTCTTCGGGCTGCGCCAACGTTTCGTCAACCTCCCAACCCTTTATCAGTCGGAACGAGTTCCAGATCTTGTTGTTGAAATTTCTTCCCTGAAGGCAAAGTCCTTCGTCAAACAAAAGGTCGTTTCCGGCAGGCGAAGAAAGTAGCATGCCAACCCGAACGCCATCGGCCCCGTACTGGCCTATCAGGTCTATGGGATCGGGACTGTTGCCCAATGATTTGCTCATTTTCCGTCCTTGCTTGTCGCGCACAATTCCGGTGAGATAGACGTTTTTGAATGGTAGTTCGCCACGCCATTCGTAGCCCGCCATCACCATGCGCGCCACCCAGAAAAAGAGAATCTCTGGAGCAGTGACCAGATCGTTGGTCGGATAGTAATAGTTGATGTCCTTGTTGTTCGGATCCTTGAAACCATTGAAGACCGAAATGGGCCACAGCCACGATGAGAACCAGGTGTCAACCACATCCTCATCCTGTTTCAGATCTGCAAACTTGTACGTGGAACCTTGAACCTTGAACTTCTCAATCGCGTCCTCAGCCGACTTTGCCACCACATACGATCCATCGGGTGCATACCAAGCCGGAATGCGCTGTCCCCACCAGAGTTGGCGGCTGATGCACCAATCGCGCACGTTCTCCATCCAATACTTATAGGTGTTGATGAACTTGTTGGGGTGGAACTGAATGTCTCCGTTCAGCACGTGCTCCAAGGCAGGTTCGCTCAGCTTTTTCATGCTCACGAACCACTGCTCTGAAAGGCGCGGTTCGATCACGGCATCCGTTCGTTCCGAGAAGCCGACCTTGTTCATGTATTCCTCCACCTTCACCAGTTGACCGTTGGCCTCCAGTTCTTTGGCGATCTTCTTGCGCACCACAAACCTGTCCTCGCCAACATAGAATTTGGCCGCTTCGCTCAACGTTCCATTGGGGTTCATGATGTCGATGGTTTCCAGTCCGTGCTTCTTGCCCAGATTGTAGTCGTTCTCATCGTGCGCAGGCGTCACTTTCAGGCAGCCTGTTCCGAATTCCATGTCCACATATTCGTCAAGAATGATCGGGATGCTGCGACCGACCATCGGCACAATGGCACGTTTGCCGTGCAAGTGCTTGAAACGATCATCGTTCGGGTTGATACAGATGGCCGTATCGCCCAGAATGGTCTCGGGGCGCGTGGTGGCAATGGTCAACCGTTCACTGGTTCCTTCCACCTTATAACTCACGTAATACAACTTCGATTGAACCTCCTTGTGGTTCACTTCTTCGTCAGAAACCGCGGTCAAGGCCATAGGATCCCAGTTCACCATGCGGTGACCTTTATAGATGAGTCCCTTCTCGTGAAGGTCAATGAACACATCGATGACCGCTTCGCTCAGGTCGTCCTCCATGGTGAAGCGTGTGCGTTCCCAATCGCAGCTTGCACCCAGTTTCTTCAATTGTTCGAGAATGATGCCGCCATGCTTGTGCGTCCATTCCCAGGCGTGTTCCAAGAATTCATCGCGGGTCAGGTCCCATTTGCTGATGCCCTGCTCCTTCAGTTTGTTCACCACTTTGGCTTCGGTGGCAATCGAAGCATGGTCGGTTCCCGGCACCCAGCAGGCGTTCTTGCCCTGCATTCGCGCTCTGCGCACCAGCACATCCTGAATGGTGTTGTTAAGCATATGGCCCATGTGCAGCACACCCGTCACGTTGGGCGGGGGGATCACAATGGTGTACGGCTCGCGCCCATCAGGTTCCGAATGGAAGTAACCTTTCTCCATCCAGTATCCATACCATTTGTCTTCGGTCTGGGTCGGGTCGTACTTTGCTGCGATCTCGCTCATTAGTTTTTTTTCAGGTCGGCAAAATTAGGGATTGCGTTCGCTGTGGCCTTTTCCATCCACATAATCTTGAAGATACTTGAACCGCTCGGTAAGTTGGCCATTTTGGGCAATGGTGCCCCGTTGAAGGATCTGATCTGGATCGTTGCCTAAGAACAATGGAATGATACGGTCGATTAGGTCCTGCCCGAATCCGGTTGAAGCATCTTTTGGAACTTCGCAGGGCAGGGTATCTACTGCC
>CAMCFW010000127.1 GCA_945874195.1 Chryseobacterium gleum | reverse complement strand
ATCTGATCAATCGTTCGGTGAATTCAAGCACTTCCTCTTTGGAAAGCATTCGAAGTTCCTTTCTGATATCGGCAAGGGAAGCAGACCTCATCAATCCTGTTCGGGCAGGTATTGGTCTTCAGAAAGCTCACCGATGATCTCGAACTCGGTCCTTCGATTCAGGGCCCGTCCATCTGGATTATCGGTCCCATCCTCAAACTCGTTGGCAGCAATCGGCTTCGATTCGCCATAGCCTTTGGCCACCAATCGTTCAGGGGCTATTCCTTTCGAGATCATATGATCCACCACGCTCTTGGCGCGGGCCTGCGACAATGTTTGGTTGTATTCGTCCGTGCCCTTCGAATCTGTATGCGATGACAGTTCAATAATGATCTGCGGATTCTCGATCATTATTGGATAAAGTCCCGTATCCAGACTGACCTTGGCTGATGCTGTAAGTTCAGACCTATTGAATTCGTAGAGAATTCCTTCAAGCACGATCGGTCTCTTCGGGATCTTGGCCAACTTCAATCTGATGTTGAGCGTATCGGCCGGTGTCAGTTTCTGCGTGCTCACCTCCACCATATCGTTGAAATAACCCTTCTTTTTAGCTTCCAGCACGTAATCCTTTCCCGGCAACAACGAGAATTTAAAATTGCAAGGATTGACACGGAGTTCCTCGGCCAAGTACTTCCCTCCCGTTACTGGGTCTTTCAAATAGAGAAATACATCCACTTCATCCAGACAGTTGGTGTCTATCACAGTTCCATTCAATTGAACATTGACGTATTCAACAAATTTGAAGGAATAGATGTCATCGCAACAAGTGGCGTTCATCAGCGCCACTCCGCCCTCGCGGTTCGACACCAGAAAACCAGAATTACGGTCCTTGTTCAGCACAAAATCGAAATCATCGGCAGGCGAGTTCACGGCTTTTCCCAAATGCTGAACAGAATCTTTCGCCCATTTTGTCTTCTCGCCTTCCAGGCTGTAAACATCAAGACCTCCAAGTCCGGCACGCCCATCTGTGCTGAAGAATAAACGGTGACTTGAAACATCGTAAAATGGTGTGAATTCGGTTCCGGGCGTGTTAATGACAGCACCGGCATTCTGAGGTGCTCTGAAACTATTCTTGCGCGCATCAAATTCAGTGAACCAGATATCGAGCCCACCTTTTCCTTCCGGCCTATCAGAAACAAAATAGATCACCTCCTGATTCCGCTTTGATTCGCGCCCCACCGTTGGTTGCGTGGTGGTATAACCCGCCAGATTGATCTGATCGTCCAGCTTTTCGGGAGCGCTCCATTTGCCGTTCTCTTTGGTTGAAAAATAGAGCTGGCAGATCACTTTCCCCACAAAATTCTCCTGACATTGCGTGAAATAGAATCGATTGCCATCGGGCGATAGGGCTCCTTTGCCCATGTGATGGACCTGCTCTCCGGTTGGTTCAGAATATTCCCCTTTCGAAGTCCATTTACCATTTTCTTTCTTGGCGAGATAGAATTTCCGATGCGGAATATTCAAAGTATCGTCTCCAGTAAGGTCGTAGAATTCAACACCTTCGCTCACCAACGATCCGTAGATCAAGGTGTTCGAATCAACCGGAATAGGCGAGAATTCAATGTGGGCCTTGTTGATCGTCTCATCCAAATGTTCCACTTCTGCTTTGTTCACTGAATCGCGGAGTTCCATTCCCAACTCGCAACCCTCGATCTTGATCAATGTGAGACGCTTGAACCATGGATCTTTCAACTCTTCAGAAAATCGTTTGAACTTCATGAAGTTCTTTTTGGCTGCTTCGTAATTGCCGGTTTGCATGTCCATGTCGCCCGCATGATAGAGCGCCATCGGATGCCTGTCACCTCCATTGAGTTTCAATACTTTCCAGTAAGATTCTGAAGCATGGGCGTAGTCTCGGCTGTTGCGCTGCAGTTCGGCCAACTGAAAATTGACATCCACATTCTCGGGCTTTCGTTTTGCCCACTCCTTGTAGTAGATGAGCGCAGTGTAGGTGTCGCCAGTTCGCAACGCATTGGTGGCATAGCCGCGCACCTTTCTCATGCTCAATTTTTCGGTGGTCGGAAGCCCATTCTGTGCTGTTGCTGATGGCAAACCCACTGCAAGCAGGATTGCAATAGAAACCGTGACCCTGGCTACCGAAAGACCTAATATCTGTCGCACGGAATGGCCTTTGTTTTGGGTGTGAACAATGGTGCTGTATAAATGACCGAAAGCTCGAAGGTGGTCTTGAGGTTGCTTTGGGCACTCAGTTTTGAAACATTCAGGTCGTAGCTCAACCCGACATCAAAATTCTTGATGTTGAAACCAACAACAGGCGCCACGGCATCGCTATTCCTACCAAAACCACCGCGATAAAGAATGCCGACAAGCACGTGCTTGATCATGGCATTTTTTAGGTGATACTTGATATTGGTTCCGAGCACCATGTCCGACACTTTCGTTGTCCACATGTAAAGGAATTTCGGCTCGGCACTGAAAAATGAATTGATGGGCACTTCTACCAAAGCCTGCACTGATTGGCGCGTTCGCAGACGTTCGGTCAGCGTGGTGAAATACGTGTCCTTGGGTCGAGAGACATGAAAGATGGAGAAACCGACCGTTGGTTTGAACTTCTTGAACTGATGGCTCCACGCAAATCCGAGGTTCATATCGAAGAAAGCCTGAGAAGCACTCAGATTCTCTTCTCCATTATAAACGTTCGGATCGAAAACCCCATCCTGATACACCCATTGATCGGGAAATGTCTGTTTGCTTAGGTCGGTGCTTTTAATGACCGCTCCGAGTTGAATTCCAGCTCTTACCTCGTGCCCCTTTATCACCTTCTTATAGGCCCCCGTTAGGAAGATCTTGGTGGTATTGAGGCTGAAACCAGCGTAATTGTCGTTGGCCAGAATGATGCCGGCATCGACCTCATCCTTAAAGAAGAAGAACTTCTTATCGAACGCCACATATCCAGTGGTGATGGCCTTGTTGATCTCCGGCCATTGATGACGGTAATTCCCGACCGCGCGATAGGCACCGTCATACATGCCAACCATTGCGGGATTGAGATTCTGTTGATTGGTGTAGAATTGTGTTAGGTGAATGTCCTGTGCCTGCGTTGTGCCCCACAGCGACACGGAAGCCACGAACAGCATCACCCGTCCTTTCCGAAATCCATATAACAACAACTTTATCAATTCTATTGATTATCAGTTCTAATCTACCTATTACCACATGTGCTGCCCATTTGGCTGCAGGTTATTGGTGTAAGTATTGGCCATGTGCCAGTATTGTTCGTAGCTAAAATGGCAATCGCAACCGTAATAGGACATCACGTTTCCCACATCTGGATCGTAAAAATCGCCATTGGCATCGGTCAGCATGCTCACGAAGATGCAGTCCCCATTAATGTACGAGCTTGGTGGATTGAACGGCACATACGGATCGCCAGGGGTATCGCAAAAACCATCGCCTTCGGTTTGGCAGTTGCTGCCATCGGCCAATTCGGTACCGTTGCCTTCAAACGTATGTTCCAATCCCCAATAGTGGCCCATTTCGTGAAGCAGCGCGCCACCCGGTTTGGCTACACAGATACCACCTCCCTGTGTGCTATTGATGCCTCCAAGATTGGCAAAACCAGAAACACCGGGAGGATCTATGATGTGTTGAACCACGAAAACATTGATGCGATAGGGCTGATGATGGGCTGTGACCATCTGATTCCATTCGTAACCGCCTACTGCTTCTAAGGTGTCCCACTGAAAGTTGTCGATGTATCTGAATTCGCATATTTCGAACGAGACACAGATGTCATCAAAGTAGGAATTCACTCCGTCCACTTGACCTTGAATATCGCCCTCGGTAACGTTCGCCTGACCCAGACTGTCTTTCACGATATGAACAACAATGGAGAATCGCTTATTGAGGCACGGAAGCTCTGATCGAGGCTCTTCCGCGGGCGAAAAACCTGATAACAGGGACACGGCCACCAAAACGGAGAAAAGGAGACGAAAACGCTTCATTTTGATCACGATCATTGACTAACTTCGAACAACTCGGCCTCTAAAGTACATTATTGGCGAATCAAGTCTTAAATTCGTCCGTTTCAATGTTATCAGGCAGCCTTTTAATTTCAATGCGTTCCATCCGAATGACATCAGCGCTGTTCATGAAACGACTCCTTTTTTCATGGTTGCTTATTGTTTTAGGAGCGACATGCAATAATGGATTCTCTCAAACAGCGAACATTACGCAGGGCTGCGCTCCGCTTCAAATAAATTTCACAGCACCTACTGGTTCTGGTCCAACGCACTTCTGGAATTTTCAAGATGGTGCAACTGCAACGTTACAGAATCCGCAGAACACCTTCACCACACCAGGTACATACGTGGTTGAGTATAGCGCCTCTGCAGCCGGGTCTGTGTTGGGCACCATCACCATCAACATCTACGCTCAACCTGTTCCCGAATTCACTGCCACACCCGAAACAGGCTGTGCCGCGTTGAATGTCAGTTTTCAGAACACCTCGCAGGTGGGTGCGGGCATCATAGTGAATGGATTTTCATGGGTGTTCGGTGATGGTGGGATAGCCACTGGTGCTTCACCTAATCATTGGTTCGTCACTCCGGGGTCATTCTATGTTTCACTGGAATTACAGACCAACATGCCTTCGTGCAACATCACTCAAGTTTACAATGACGACATTTTGGTGACGCAGGGCCCAGTTGTAAACTTCACCACTACGCCAAACCCAGCCTCGGCCTGCAATCCACCGCTAAATGTTTCTTTCACGAACAACAGCAGTTCTACCACTGCATTGACCTACGAATGGGACTTTGGCAACGGCAACACCTCCACACTTCAGAGTCCTCCTGCGCAGACCTATACGCAGAACGGGACCTATACCATTGTGCTCACCGCCACAGATGAGAACGGCTGTTTCAACACGTACCAAAGCGCTGTGAACATTGGCTCTCCGACCACAGATTTTCTCGTGCCCGACACGGTTTGCTTTGAAGATTCTATCCAGATGGACAACCTTTCGAGTGCTGGATTTTATCAATGGGTCTTTGCAGCCGGCAATTCTCCGGTCATTACTTCGCTTGCCGAACCTTGGGTCCATTTCAATACGCCTGGCATGCAGAATATTTCGTTGACCACGTCATCGGGTGCCTGCTCGAGCAATCTGGTGCAGCAGATCTTTGTAGAAGACCCGTCTGCCCAATTCACCTCAACTCCTGATATTGGTTGTGTGGAACCGGTCGATTTTCAGTTTACCCCTCTCAATCAGGGATATGCAGAATATCACTGGCTGTTCAGTGATGGAGGAACGAGCACAGCGGCAAATCCGACCTACACATACGCGTATCATGACACCACTGTTTATTCGTGGTATGGATTAGACACGCTTCTCACTCAATTGATTGTTGTCTCATCGGCCGGATGCCGCGACACGGTTGTTTTGCCCGACACGCTCTGGTTGCCCAATGCCGTATTCTTTCCGAACATTAGCCAAGGATGCGCACCGCTGACCGTGACCTTTGCCGATTCGAGCACCTCGAACGAAGACATCGTTTCGTGGGAATGGCACTTGGGCGATGGATCGGTGATCAATTCCAACAACGGCAATCCCGTTTCGGTGACCTATACGCAACCAGGGCATTACGATTCCTATCTCATCATCGTCAACTCGGCCGGATGCACGGACACTTCTTACAACGTGACCACCATTGTTGGTACAGCGCTCAATCCGAGTTTTACGTTGGATGTGACAGAGGTCTGTCCGGGCGATCCTGTGCAATTTACCAATCAGACCTCCCTTTCAGACAGCGTGGATTATTGGCATTATTACTCAGAGACGAACAGGCAATTCCACTGTTTTGACGACCCGAACCCCACATGGAGCTACAACGATGAGACCGGACCAATGAGCGTGACGCTGATCGTTGGTTTCAACGGCTGCTTTTCTTCTACCACACTCAGCAACCTGATCCAAGTGAACGGACCAGTGGCCGAAATTTTCTTCAACTGCGAATGTGAAACTCCGTTTGAAGTGGCGTTCGAAGACCGAAGTCATGATGCAACCGGAATTACCTGGGATTTTGGTGATGGCAACACATCGACCGACTCCAACCCCGTTCACGTATATGCCGCAACTGGAGATTATACCGTCATATTGACTGCCGTGAATAGCATTACCGGTTGTCCCACATCCTATGACACAGCGGTCGTTCACATTCGCGACATTCAAGCGGGATTTTCTTCGGATAGCGTGCTTTGCCGTGAAGCGGAAAGCCCATTCAATGCCTCGGCCTCCATCGATGTGTATAACGCCTGTTGGAATGGTTATACGTGGCGATTTGACGACCCAACGATGAGACCGATCACCACCACATCGCCCACGTATCCCATTGTTTTCAACAATTCGGGTGCGGTTGAAGTCTCGCTCATAGTAACCG
>CAMCFW010000126.1 GCA_945874195.1 Chryseobacterium gleum | reverse complement strand
ATCGGCTGATGCAGAGGTGGTGCCGAACCGGTTACCGTAAATGGAAATTGTGGATGAATATGGGTTGTAAATCGCATCCTTTGCTTCCGATCCGGTCATCTGATAAGAGCCAACTCCCAGCTGCACCGTATTGTTGCCGCTGATATCGTTGTCCATGATCTCCACTTGTTCGTAGGCCATGATAAAGCATCCCGTTCCAGTAGGAATAACAGATCCAGCACTACCAGCTGCCCCGAAATTCGAAAGGTTGTTGTTGATCATATCGTTGTTGTAAACTCGAACCTGAGAGCCCGCTTTTGCAGCATCCGGTTGGTCCATCAGGCAGATTCCGCCTGCGTTGTTCTCGGTCAAGCACTCAAAAATATCAACCTTATAGCTGTTTTCAATTGCAATGCCAACAACATTATCGTGGGCGCGGCAGGCTTTTATGATCACATTCTGACTTTGGCTGACACGGAAACCCGCAACAGACGCACCGTAAGCTTCGCAACCGTCTAAACGAACCTGATCACATGCGATCGGGTTGATCCCGTAGGCACCATTCTCGGCACTTGGTCCGGTTGTCCAGCCTACGTTCACATTGGAGACATTGACGCCTATCGCGTTTTGGATCTTGACGGCATCGCCCTTTGTATCAAGCACAGAAAAATCCTTCAGGATAATTCCGTTCGCCTTGATCAGAAGGCCTTCTTCACCTTCGGCCTGACCCTTGAAAGACAGGATGGTCTTTTCTTTTCCTTTTCCAACGATGGTCACGTTTTCAATACCATCCAACGAAAGTGTTCCTTGCAATTCAATGACGCCTTCAGGCAGTTCTATGGTTGAGCCTGGTTTTGCTTCAGCAAGCTTCTGTTGTAAGTTCTTGGTCCAACCTTCGCTTGGTTCCTTATTAGGGTCGGTGGCGCAAGAAGAGATGAGTAGAATAACTGAAGGGACGAGGATAAAAAGTAGCTTTTTCATGAGGTTTATCAGACGGGGTGTTCTTAGGTTGAAAACGGGTGCAAATGTAGCTTTCTCACCTTTTTGATGGTGAGCCATCAAAGAAATTTTTGGCCGACCAATTCCTCGCTTTTCAACCACAGTTTTTTGGCCAGTTCGGGGTCTTGAGAAGGGCGGTTGCTCCATTCTTGCTTGCTTCGAACCCAATATTGCCCAGTAATTCCTTCAACCTTTGGCGATGAGGCCAGATGAATGGAAGTAGCAGCGCCTTGTTCAACCGTTATCATGAACGGTTTCATGGCGATCCAACCTAGCTTGGTGTACCAGTTGGCGTCCTTCTCGGCTATCTCTGTGCGAACCCCGCCCGGATGCACGGCATTTGCCGTTAGCCCCGTTCCTTCCAGCCTTCGAGCAAGCTCTTTGGTGAAAAGGATGTTGCAGAATTTGGAGCGTGAATAGGATTTCCATCCACCGTATTCATAGTTCTTGAAATTCAGGTCTTCCAAGTCTAATTTTCGCGTTGATTTGTGGGCGATGGACGCGAGGTTTATGATCCGCCCGGTTCCTGAAGCTTTCAGGTTGTCCATCAAAAGGTTGGTGAGCAGGAAATGCCCCAAATGGTTGGTGGCGAATTGCAACTCGATGCCTTCGGGACTTAGCTGAAGATCCGACAGATAGCAACCCGCGTTGTTGATCAGTACGTCTATTTTCGGAAAACGGGTCTTGATCTCCTCTGCCGTTGAACGAACCGATTCCTGCGAACCGAGATCGATTCGGATGAATTCCACACGTTCGGACCCCGAAGCTTTCTTGATCTCTTCCACGGCATTCCTGGCCTTGTCCTCCGACCGCGAAGTGATGAGTACGGTCGCGCCTTTTTTTGCCAGATCAATGGCGGTGGCTTTTCCAATACCTGCGTTGCCACCTGTGATTATGACTGTTTTTCCGTTCATGCTCAAAGCTAAGTTCCGATTGAACGGATATTTAGAGGGTTGTCGGAATCTTATTGTTTGATGGAAAGCATGTATTCGGCAACCGCCAACCGGGTTTCTTCCGTAAGGTAGTTCTGCGGTGGCATTTCGTCATAATCGTCCCTCCTTCTGACCGGATTGGCGATGTAATCGGCCAAGCCCTGCGGGTTGTCCTTGTACATGGCCTGTAGGGCCTGAACTGGCGGCCCTATCATCCGCACATCATAGGCATGGCAACCAGAGCAAACACCATAGAATGCCATTTTCCCTTTCTCTTCCTTTTCAATGTCACGTGGCGCAACGGGCTCAGAAAGCAGATAAGATCTGACATCTGATGTGCCGACAAGTTGGCACGAAGCGAAGCCGTCCAAGCCCCATGTACGATACATATCGCGGTTGCGGATGCAGCTTCCTGTGCCACCACCATAGGCCAGAATGTCGGGTCCCTTAGAGTCCATTTGGGTTGCCATAGCGGCTTTTACATCGGCCACGGGATTGTTTCCATTGTTGAACATCACGTTGTCGAGAATAACGAGACTGTCGGGATTGGGCTCCACACCTGGATCTTTCGATATCTGCGAACCGAAGCTCAGGTCGGTGATGCTGATTCCGCAGTTGTCGTTGCCTGAAATAATGTTGTTCTCAACTACCACCTTATCGGCCGCCATGATGATGATGCCGCTTCCGGGAGGAAGCATGGAAATGATCGCTCCGGGTTTGCCGAAATTCTCGTGATTGTTGTCAACCACGAAATTGTTGCGCACTATTACGTCAAAGCAGGTTTTTATGGGCAGTCCGGGAGTGATGAAAACCAAGATTCCACCCGTGTTGTTGTGCGTGTAATTGTTTTCGACCAGGCAATGTCGCGAGTTCTCTATCTCTATTCCCGCCACACTTTCAGAGATTTCGTTATGGCGCACGTCAATGTTGTCGCACATGCCCACGTAAATGGCCGCATCGGCAATTCCGACCAAGACATTGTGCTCTATGAGCCCATTCTTTCCGAATTCAGGGAAGATGCCGTAAACACCCGAATCAACGATCCAATTGTTGCGGATCAGGAAGTTGTTGCCGGCCTGACCCATGATACCGTTCCCCTTGTATTGTATGATCTTGAAATTCTCAATGAGGATGTTTGAACCTGAGTAGAGGATCGCATCGTTCAGCACTTTCTCGCCATTCTTGCTTCCATCCATGGTTGGCCAATTGCCTTTTTGAATGACGCCTTGCAGACTGATGCCGTCCTTGTCGATATAAACCGTTTCGTGGTATGTTCCTGGAAAAACACGGATCAAGTCGCCCGAATTCGCTTTACCTACCGCTTCCTGAATGGATTCGCCATCATGCACTTCGATCACTTTCTTATTCGTCATGTCGACAGTCAATGAGCCACCACCCTCGAAGAAGGTCGGAGGCGGAGCGGCCGGGCCAGACGCAGAGAATTTGATCTTGCCGATGTACATTCCCGCAGCGAAGACGAGTGCACTTACGATGATCCAAATGATGGCTTTTTTCATAGGGTTAAGATGGAATTGATTTTTATCAAGGCGATGAAGGTAAGCGATCTGGCCGTTTTGGCATAAAGCTTTCGTCTGTTAATGTATGAAGGAAATCGACCAGTCTGTCGAGTTCAACATCGGTCAGTTCGGGTTCCCAAATGTGCCAATGCAAATAGAGATTTTCTCCTTTGGGAACGGCATGTCCGCGTCCTTTGGTGTAAAATTCCACCGTTTCGCGAAGCGTGCCGAACCGACCCGAATGCATGTAGGGAGCGGTTTTCGCCACGTTGCGAAGGCTCGGGATCTTGAAGCCGGCCCGAAGCGAAACATCGTTGTAGGGAATCTGCGCCCCCGGATCCAGTTCCAGGCCTTCGGGCTCTGGAGTGCCCAGCACTGCAAATTGCTGATTGGTGAAAAGTGGAGGCGTATGACATTCGGCACAACGCGCAACGAACGACCGGAACACGTTCATTCCTTCGATCTCCTTGTCCGTGAGCGCCCCGTGAAAACCGTGAGCATATTGGTCATAGCGACTGTTAAGCGAAATGAGCGAACTTTCGAAGGCAGCCAATGCCAGATAGATCTGCTCAAGCTGAATTTTCGCTTCATCCTGTTCTGGAAATGCTTCGCGGAACATCTTTGTGTAGATCGGATTGGAATTAATCGTTTCGCGCAGTTGGTGCGGTGTCGTACCCATCTCATCCTCGGCAAAGAGCGGTCCCACCATTTGTTCTTCCAGCGTGGTTGCCCTTCCATCCCAAAAGAACAGTTTCAGAAAGGCTACATTCCAAAGGCTTGGAGCGCTGCGCTTCACCTTTTTTCCGCCAATCCCCACACTTTGTCCCAACCCATCACTGAACCCTTTCTCGGGTTGATGGCAGCTAGAGCAACTCACTGTTCCATCTCCAGATAGAACGGGGTCGAAAAAAAGGTAGCGACCAAGGTCGATCTGTTGTGGCGTGAAACCGTCCCTGACATCAGGAAGTGCGGTTTTCAACCCACCGACACCGCTATTGCGCAGCGATGCATATTGCTGATAGATGGACCGAAGTTTACAGATTCCAGCTTCGGTCAGTTCAAATCCGGGCGGACAGGTTTTGCATAGTTCAATGTCGCCTTCCAGGCCCGAAACCGTTTCAGACTGGTGCGTTGCCTCGATCGGTCCGATATCCTTTTCGCAGGATGAAAGGCCGATCATCATGATCAGAATTCCTGTGAAGATGGCAGCGGCCGTTCGGGTCATTCAGCCTGCAACGAATTGATGTAGGCGACCAGATCCTTCACGGTCTTGTCATCCGGAATGGTTTCGGCTATTGCCTGCATCTGAGCACCGAATTTATCACCGCTGACAGTTCCCCTGATGCTGTCGCGGAAATTGTTGATCTGACGTTCGAGATACCAATCCTGCATGCCGGTGAGCCGTGGGGAATTCAGCGATTCGATACCTGTTGCACCTGGGCCGTGGCAGGCTCCACACACCATATTGTAATGATTCTTGCCGTTCTCAACATCGCCTTCAATCGTTTTTTCAATCTTCGGGGACGGCATGGTCTTGATGTAGGCGATAACGTCAGCAATTCCTTCATCGTTCAGAGTCTTGGCCATCGGCAGCATCTGCACTCCGAACAGATCTTTGGCGTGGACACCGCGTTTGTTCGTTCGGAAATTGTTCAGTTGCTGCGTTAAATAATATGGTTCTTGATCGGCCAAAGCGGGTGCATTGAGCGTAACCATTCCTTCCGCATTCTGACCATGGCACACGGCACAGGTCATGTAGAGCGATTTTCCTTTTTGACGATTTCCCGCAATTGCGGTTTTTCCGACTGCGTCAGGTTCAGTCGGTTGCGGGGCTTGACTGCAACTGAAGATTGAAAGTGAGAGAAGAAGCGAAATAAAAGGTGTTGAATTTCTCATGATCGGTGATTGAAGGCGAAGTTGGTCATTTGCCCGCAGTTTTTGAATTGAAAAGGCCCGAAATGATATTCGGGCCTTTCTTTATGCGTAAAACTTCTCTCCGGTCTTCGCCTTGTCAACAATGATCTGCGGTGGAAGGAAACGTTCCCCGTGTTTTTCGGCCAACTGATTGAAAATGTCCACTGTCGCTTGCGCACCGAGCGTGTCCATGTAGCGGAAAGGGCCGCCTCGGAAAGGGGGGAAGCCGAGCCCGAAAACGGCCCCAACGTCACCATCCAACGGATTGGCAATAATGCCTTCCTGCAAACACAAAGCGGCTTCGCTCACCATGCTCATGCCTATGCGTTCGTACATTTCCTTCTCGTCAAATTTCTTGCGGGTGTTGCCACCGAAAAAGCTGTAAACATTCGCATCGAGCTCACGTTTCTTCTTGCCGTTCTCATCATATTGATAGAAGCCTTTCTTGTTCTTGCGGCCATGATATCCAGCCTCGAACATCTTCTTCATGGCCTGAGAGACCTTCACGCCTTTTCGGGTGGAAACGAAGTGTTGCATCAACTCACCACTCATGATGTGTGCGCCTACGTCAATTCCAACTTCGTCCATCAGCGTGATCGGGCCAACTGGGAACCCGAATTTCTTCAGCACCTTATCGATCTGAAGCGCGTCAGCACCTTCTTCCAACATGTTCAGCGCTTCGCCCAATAGCGGTGCCAGGATACGCGTGGTGTAGAAACCGGGGCCATCCTTCACCACGATCACGGTTTTTCCCTGTTTCACGCCAAGGTCGTAGCACGTTGATGTGACCCAATCGGCCGTTTGATCGGTGACCACGATCTCCAGCAACGGCATTTTAGGAACCGGGGAGAAGTAGTGCATACCGATCACCTGTTCTGGTCGCTTGCTAGCTTTTGCGATCTCTCCAATAGGAAGCGCGGAGGTGTTTGAAGCAAAAATGGCCTTTTCGCTCAAATGTTGCTCGCACTCTTTTAACACCATGTGCTTGACCTTCAGGTCTTCAAAGACCGCTTCGATCAGCACATCAACCTTGTCGAAATTGTTGTAGTCGAGCAGCCCATTGATGCGGTTCATCAGTCGGTCGGCATCCAATTGAGGTATGGCCTTGCGCTGAACCTT
>CAMCFW010000125.1 GCA_945874195.1 Chryseobacterium gleum | reverse complement strand
ATAATACTTAACCATGCCTACTTTCATGAAGAGCGTAATGTGCTTTCCCGTAGCTATCAATACCGTCTTTATGAAGGATTTCAAGCGATGAGGTTTGACAAAGAGCATTTCATGGATTGGACCGACATGGTTTATCCCTATCTGAAATTTAACGCTGATTCATTCAGCATAGATTATCTTAATGTGGTCAAAGAATTTCATCATCTTCCGTTAGTGGAAAATTCTTGTTTCTTGAATATGCTGGATGAATTTATTACATTCCAAACAACTATCGATTTAGACGACCTAAAGTCATCTAAGTTGTTGATTGAACAGATTCATAGACTTTGTTCTGAGCGTCAAATAACCTTCATCGTTGCAGAGGTTGATATGGATCAAGAAGTTAATAGGATGGCTGATTTCTGCATGAGAAGAAGGATAGACTACGTTAACATTTGTCCAGATTTTTCTAATGGATCATATAGGATAAGCCGTTCAGACCCACATCCGAACGCAGCAGCTCATAGAATATATGCTGCGCATATGGCCAACCATATTGAAAGCCTTCGAACTGATAGGTCCAATGGTCTTTTTCAATCAGTTGCGGAATGAAAGCCGAACGATTCATATTTATGGCACGGAATTGTCAAATCTGCCATCAATAATCCACTAAACTATTTGTCATGCACGCCATTGAAGTACAAGGACTGAGCAAGAAATATGGGGAGTTTGTGGCCTTGAACGACATTTCGTTCAAGGTGGAAGCTGGGACCACATTAGGCCTGATCGGTAGAAATGGTGCAGGGAAAAGCACTATTCTGAGCATCTTGAGTGGAATTACAAAGCCGTCATCGGGTAAGGTTGTTCTTAATGGTAGGGTAGCGAGCATTTTGGAAGTTGGAACAGGCTTTCATCCAGACCTCACTGGAAGAGAAAATGTGTTTATGAAAGGTCACCTATTAGGAATGGAAAGATCACAGATAATGGCAAAGTTTGATGACATTATCCACTTCAGCGAACTGGAACAGTTCATTGACCTGCCTGTTAAGAACTACTCTAGCGGAATGTATCTGAGGCTTGCCTTTTCGGTATTCGCCCATCTAGATTCAGACATCGTGTTGCTTGATGAGGTCATGGCAGTAGGAGATGCGGGATTCCAGTTGAAAAGCGCCAAGAAGATCCAGGATCTGGCGAGGTCTGGTGTTACGATAATTATTGCGAATCATGACGTTGAAAGCATTATGAATATTTGCGATAGTGCACTCTATCTTCGGTCTGGCAAACTTGCTTTTCAAGGCAACGCAGTGGAAGTAGTTGCAAACTATTATGAAACGGAAGGCCTGCTCGGAACGGGTTCGCCTACTCAGAGTTTTGAGAGGGATGCTGACCCGATCATCACCAGCGATCGGTCCATAAAGATATTCAAAGCATCCGTGCGAGGTATCAATCCAGACCCAAAAGACCACTCTATAGATATGGACAGTCTGATTGAAATAGAGTTCGAACTAGGAAAAATGACCAACACGGATGAGCATGATATCGTATTGAGGCTGGACAACGTGACCGGGCAGGTGGTACTTCAAGATTCCCCCCTTTTTCACCAATTGACCAAATGTCATTTGATTGATACTGGTACATACAACCTGTCTGCAACCATTCCTTCCAAATTGTTGAATTATGGCACGTATTACCTTTCTGTATTTGTTTCTCGTAACAAGAAGAACCCTGAGCTGTTTGAGCACATATTGAAATTTGAAGTGAAGCGCACTACTTTTGAGGCTAACGGTACGTGGGATTTGAAGAACGCATTGATACGTCCACACTTGAATTGGAAAATGAGAAGTCTCAGCTGAATTTGCAATTCGTCCCCTAAACAAGTAATGGCAGGATTGATTCATTGTCGGCCGTGGTACCGGCATTTTTCACGCTTCTGGTCCAAATCCCAAAGTCAGGTGGACTTTCATATTCATTCTTGAAATCCTTGTAACGTAGAAAAAAATCATGTGGGACCTCATATTCCTCTATAAGTTCTGTCGACCTGCTGTTTTGAAAATATAGAAAAACCGCTGCATCGGCAGCCACGATATTGGTCATTACGGAAACCCGAATGGCATTACTGTGATTGGGTGCAGAGTAGTGAAGCAGGGCGCTATCGAACAGCATAAGCTGTCCGGCCTTAATGGAAAGGGTTGTCAGATAGGGGATGACCTCTTGTTGTTTTCCACTGAACAGGGGATCTATGCCCGCACCACGAATGTTTTTCACTTTGAGATGAGATTCGGGGAGCACAGAAAGTGTTCCATTGCACTCGTCACTATCAATCAATGATATCCAAAGAGTGTACGTTCTGTATCCTTCATCTTCGCGGGTAAAATTCCAATCTTGATGCGCGTAGAGTTCCGATTCCTTTCCGATTCCTTTGATCTGAAATGTGGAAACGGTACTTTTTACATTGGAAAAATAGCGGTCAAAGATCGGCATCAGTATATTCCCAATCTCTAAATTCATTTGCTGCCTGTAGTTCTGGTCAGGATTATGTAGGCAGGTGTAAAGACGGTCATAAGGAATATCGGTTCGTGAAGCGTTCAATCTGTCGAACAGGGCTTGAAGATTTTCTACTTCAGACGGAGTAAGAAAATCAACTAAGATGAACCCTTCTGTATTCAGTTTGCTCTGAAGATCTGAATCTTTGAGAATCGGCACTACGCTGGCGCAAAACTGAGATTTGATCAAAGATTCCAAGCCGATTCGATAGTGCCGGATAAACTCGGTTTTGGTGTAGGGTAAAACCCTTAATCCAATTCGTGAGCCGATCAATTTACCGAACTCGGGAGGCAGAAGCCGCTGTTTTTCGAAGTTATCGTATCGATACCAGAAATTGTTAGGCACGGCATATCGATCGGCAGTTCCATCAAACGGTTTGAACTTATCGTAATGCAGGATTTCGGTTTCCGCATCTTTGCTAACGACTGAAATCCCCAGGGAATATCTTGACCTATCGGTCTGATTGGGGCCTGAAAAATGCAAAGTGGCGGTGTCAAAAATCAATGCCTCGCCCTTTGGTGTCAAATAGATTTTTGCATTTTGGCGAATGAAATCTTCGGCAGCTTCAAACAGATAGCCGACAGCATGGGTTCTATAGTTTCGGAGGCTCAAATGGCTCGATTCCAAGAACGAAAGTGCTCCATTGCGCTCTGTCGAATCTTCCAAAGGGACCCAAAGGGTGTAAGACCGGTATTTCGATTCATCGACCATGGTAAGGTCTTGATGAATTGTGACGGCAGAGTTAGGCCCGACTCCTTTGATTTGCCCGATGATGGCAAGTACTTTGAAATCTGTGAAAACTGAGTTCAGCGACTCTGCGACAAGAGGAAGTATATTATCGTAAAGTGCTTGACGGTATTCTCGGTCGTTTCCGAAGATGGAGAAATAATATCCGCTAGTCATCGTCTCTGTCTGAACCGGATGAAGAGACTCGAACACTTTTCGAATGCGGTCTATCAGTTCGGTTGATGAAAAGTGGATGGAACTTATTCCCTTCTCGGCCAGGTTCTTTTGAACCGCATCATCTTTTATTAAAGGCTTCAAACTGGGGTGAAGTTTAGGGCTTCGGAAATTTCTTCCAATGTCGCTGGTTCAACGATCAAACTTGGCAGCAAATCACTTGGTTTGCCAGTGGGGGGCCTCACCTCAGATTCTTCTCTGATCTTATCGTAAAAGAAGGTGAAGTCGTCAGCAGGGTGATGAACTTCAAGGGGCTGGCCTTTGCCACGCTGGAAATAGATCTGCAACTGTGCATGTTCTGGAACAATCGAAATCTGTACAACCGCTCTACGCCCTTCGCTGGCATTGAAAGGCGAACCGTGCAATGTGCTATGATAAAAGATCAGCGCTTCTCCACCGTGCATTGTAAAAGAGGTCATTCGCGGTCGTAAGGCCTCGAGTACTGGATAATAATTTGGAAAAAGGTAGCCAGCCCCTCTTACTCTTCTGTTTATGTTTTGCGATCCTTTTACGATCCACATGGCGCCATTCGTTTCATCTACGTCCTGCAAAGGGATCCAAAGGTTAAATGATCGATAGCGGTGTTCATCAACAATGCTCCAATCCTGATGAATGGGGAACGTGGTGTCCAATCCTTTTCGTTTAACTATGAACTGTTGCGAAATGGCTCGGTAATTTTTGAATGTGCGATCGCATGCATTTTTCAATAGCTGCTTCAATGCCCGGTTGATACCCATCTTGTAGGCGCGGTCACCGTGCCATATGGTCATGTGAATGCCATCGTACATAGACGGAGGGTCGGAATTTCCGTGTGTTTCTGTGTAGAGGTCATTCAATTCTTGAAGTTCAGAGTCGGTCAGAAACGGTATTTTGATCACACCATCGTTTTGCAATAGTTGTTCAACATTCCGGTCGATCAGTAATTCTGAATTCATTTTCAGACTGGTTCTTGAATAATGTCGCACTCAATTTCATTCAAATGCCCCTGATAGAGGTCTAATCGCTCGGCATGGTTCGACTGAAGGACATTCGTGAGTTCGTCAGCTGTAAATTCGTATTTCACATTAGCGCAAGATGCGATCTTGCTGCCCAGTTTCGGACGGGCAGTGCAGTCAATATAGAAATTCAGATTCTTGATAAGAAAGTCATCGTCCTGCGCAAAAATTTCGAGCGGAACATTGTTCTTCACATCATGATAACAGCTGATAAGCGGAGCTTCTTTCGGAAAGATGCCTGCCATGGAAATTACGCGGGGATGTTGACCATTGTTTGCACCTGAAAGGTGAACAATACGATTATCGAACAAGAGCACTTCCCCCAATTTCACAGGAACAGGTCGTAGATACGGTCGCAACAGATCCTGATTCTTCTCGAACATGGAGGGGAAGGAAATCCCGCGGTAAGGTGAAAACCATTTGTGACTTTCGGGCAGCACCCACATGCAGCCATTCTCTTCAGTGGTCTCCTGTAGCGGCATCCAAAAACTGACAGGCGAATATTTCCATTCGTTCAGGCCCGTTGAATCTTGGTGCAGATAGAATTCACTTTTAGGCCCAGGATGTTTGATGATGAACGAGTTTATGACCGACTTATAATCCTTAAACAACCCGTTGAAGACCGGAGTCAGAATTGATAGCAGTTCGTCATTTATCTGTTTTCGATAGTTGATGTCCTGCGAATAGAGGCTATAGAACATACCTCCATCAACGGTTGACTTTGAATGGTGCTTCTTGTAAACTGCTGTAAGATTCTCAATCAATTGCTGATCATTCAGCTTAACGATCTTATATCCTACCTGTTCCAACTCGCGTTTCACTTCGTCATCTTTTATGACGGTGTGCGGAGCAGGTCTCCAATTCTTCCCGTTGAATTTCGGGTATTCCTTATCAATGTCAAGTATGTCCTTTACGATTTCTAAAATTCCCATTGTGACCGATCTGAACGAATTTGAATTTGCTATCATTCACCTTTCGGAACGAAATAAATCCATTACTACAAATGTAATAAAGGCCGTGGGCAATCAGTAATGACCAATGTCAGACATAACCTTTCTCAAAATGACTTCTACGATATTTGTTCATATTTGAGCAAGACAATAAAATTGAGTGCCAACAGAAAATTTGATCGGGTAACCGAATGGTGGCGACCCAAATCCGGCACCATCCTTTCGCTTCTGCTATTTCATTTGGCGTTCAACGATGTCGCATTTGGTGTGGGATGGAAATTGCTACTGTTCTCTTTGGTCACGCTAACCGGTTTTGGCCTTATCGGTTATATGCTGAACGATTGGGCCGATATTCCTCACGACCGCAAGGTGGGCAAGACCAATCTGGTGGATGGAATTCCGCCTGTTTGGCGAATGCTGATATTGCTCGGTCTGCTGGTCATCACACTTTTTCCTTGGTTAGTGTTCTTCAGGATGGATGTGTGGAGTTTTGTGCTCATAATATCTCAATTCGTTCTGCAACTCGCGTATCCAGTTCCGCCTGTGAGGTTGAAGAATCATCCCCGAGTGGCCATCGTGGTCGATTCGCTCTATGCGTTCGTCATTCCGACCCTGCTGGCCTGGCACACGTTCGACCTGACATCTGGATCAGAAGGGAAAGGCACGCAATTTCACTTTTTGGTCCTTGGCGTTTGGATGTTCGCTTTGGGCATAAGGCACATGCTGAACCATCATGTTGCCGATCGTCACAACGATGCAGCAACCGGAACACCCAACCTGGCAAACCGAATTCAACCTATTAAACTGCGCAAGGCCATTCAGTGGTGCTTATTTCCTGTCGAGATCTTTGCCAGCATACTGTTTTTTGCGTTGCTATTAAGAGATGGCGGTTATCTGCCACTCGTTCCGATCATCTGTATAGCAATTTTGGGAGCAGGCCACATTAGGGATGTCTATCCATTTGTGTCCGTTTCTTTCTCGAAAACCACGCTCGACAGGCTCGTTTCATTTTACCTCGGGCTTATTTCCAGTGCCGCTTTGATCGCGTTTGAATGGCGATACATCGTG
>CAMCFW010000124.1 GCA_945874195.1 Chryseobacterium gleum | reverse complement strand
CTATCCTAATTGAAACAACAGATCATCAATTATACTAATATGTTGAAAATCAGATATATATAGATCTACTTGCTTCCCAAATGAACGATGGGTATCATCATTTCTTCCAGCGAAATGCCTCCGTGCTGAAAAGTGTTCCGATAATAGTTGACATAATAGTTGTAGTTGTTGGGGTAGGCGAAGAATTTGTCCTCCTTAACGAAGATGAACGATTGGCTCACATTCACTTTCGGAAGGTAGGCATCATGGGGATTTTTAACAGCAAAAACATCCTTGGCCTCGTAGTTCAGGTTCTTGGCCTGCTTGTATCGAAGATTGGTGTTGGTGTTCTTATCACCTATCACCTTGCTGGGTTCTTGCACCCTTACGGTTCCGTGGTCCGTGGTTATCACCACGTTCACATCGTGCTCGGCAATGCGCTGCATCATGTCCTTCAATGGCGAATGTTCGAACCAACTTAGGGTGATGGAACGATAGGCGGCCTCATCATCGGCAAGTTCGCGTATCATTTCCATTTCTGTGCGCGCGTGCGAAAGCATGTCGACAAAGTTGTAGACGATAACGTTCAAATCGTTATTCATCAGGTTCGGAATGGTGTCTACCAGTTTCTTGCCCGCAGCGTGGTTGGTTATCTTGTTGTAGCTGTATTTCTGACTCAGATTGAGCCGTTGAAGCTGGTCTTTCAGAAAATCTTCTTCGAACTGATTCTTTCCGCCCTCTTCTTCATCGTTCAGCCATTTATCCTTGAAGCGTCTTTCAATATCGAGCGGGGTGAGGCCAGCAAATATGGCGTTCCGCGAATACTGGGTGGCAGTTGGCAGAATACTCAGGAAAATGTCCTCGCTCTCTAGTTTGAACATGTCGAGAACTGAAGATTTGATCATGAGCCATTGATCCCAACGAAGATTGTCTATGAGTAGCATGAAGGTCGGTTTGCCCTTACCGATCTTCGGGGCTATCTTGTTCTTGAAAACGGTGTGCGACATGGTCGGATTGTCTGCCGACTTTCCGCTCATCCAATCGAGATAATTATGCTCCACAAACTTGAAGAACTGAGCATTGGCCTCCGATTTCTGCGAGTTGAGTATCTCAGACATGCCATCTTCCTTGCTTCTAACAAGTTCCAATTCCCAATGTACCAGTTTCCGGTATATGTCCTTCCATTCCTGATAGTTGAGTCGGTCGCCCAAACGCATTCCGATCTCTCTGAATTCGCGTTGATAACTGTGGCTTGTAGCTTCGGCTATCAATCGTTTCTTATCTAGATTCTTCTTTATAGTAAGCAGTATCTGATTCGGGTTTACTGGCTTGATCAGGTAATCTGAGATCTTAGACCCAATGGCCTCTTCCATAATGTGTTCCTCCTCGCTTTTGGTGATCATGACCACCGGAACACGCGGATTCTTGTTTTTCATTTTGGTCAGCGTCTCCAATCCGGAAATACCGGGCATGTTCTCGTCCAAGAACACAATATCGAATTCCTGTTCGTCAAACAGATCAAGCGCATCATCGCCATTTGTGGCTGTTTCCACTTCAAAGCCTTTCTCTTTCAAAAAAAGTAGATGTGGTTTTAGCAGATCCATCTCATCATCGGCCCAAAGTATCCTCAATTTATCCATCTCTATTTCGTTTCGTTAAGTGTTTCGTTGCATGGCAAAGGAGACATCTGGTCGCTCTGTCCATGCATAACTATAAATGTTCTCTTCAAACCTATGGCGAATAATTACCTTCGCCCGTGCCAAAAGTAGCACACTAACGGGCGGCATGGGAATAAAGTATATCAAGCGGAAAATATTCAACGATCCTGTCTATGGCTTCATAACGGTGCCGTATCCGATCGTGTTCGACATCATCGAACATCCCTTCTTTCAACGTTTGCGAAGGATCAAACAGCTTGGTCTGACTCATTTGGTTTATCCGGGCGCTCTGCACACCCGTTTTCATCACACATTGGGCGCCATGCACCTTATGGGAATGGCCATAGAGGAACTGCGTTCAAAGGGTTATGAAATAAATGAAGAAGAAGCGCAAGGCGTGACCTTGGCCATACTGTTGCACGACATTGGCCACGGACCATTCTCTCATGCTCTTGAACACAGCATCGTTTCGGGCGTGACACACGAAGATCTTTCGGCTCTGTTCATGCAGCGTTTGAATAGCGTTTTTGATGGAAAATTGAGCGTGGCCATCGCAATTTTCAACGATCACTATCCCAAACGTTTCCTTCATCAGTTGGTCAGCAGCCAATTGGACATGGACCGTTTGGATTATCTACGCAGGGACAGCTTTTTTACGGGCGTTTCAGAAGGAATTGTCGGTTCAGACCGCATCATTAAAATGCTACATGTGGTGAATGATGAGCTGGCAGTTGAAAGTAAAGGCATCTATTCTATCGAAAAATTCATTGTGGCCCGAAGGATCATGTACTGGCAGGTGTATCTGCACAAAACGGTGCTTTCGGCCGAGTTTCTGCTCATCAATATCCTTAAAAGGGCCAAGGAGTTAGTAGAGCAGGGGGGTGATATTTTTGCCACTCCTGCCTTCAGTACTTTTTTGAAAAGGAAAGTGACCAAGGCCGATTTTGAGAACGAACCAGAGCTGTTAGACCGTTTTGCCGAGTTGGACGATATGGATGTGATGACCTCCATTAAGGTTTGGAAAGACCATCCAGATAAGGTGCTGTCTCAACTCTCCACCGCGTTGGTCAATCGCAGATTGTTGAAAGTGAAAATGTATCCGAAGCCCTTTCCTGATGAAAGGCTCCATGAATTGAGGAAACATTTGGCTAACGAGTGGAACATATCCGAAGAAGAAGCGGCCTATTTCATATTCTCCGAATCGATTGAGAACAGTGCTTATAATTTGGATCAAGACCGCATCAACATCCTCTTTAAAGATGGGCTTGTGAAAGACCTTACCGAAGCAGCAGACACCCTAAGTCTTTCAGTACTTTCAAAACCCGTGGAAAAACACTTTCTTTGCCTACCAACGCACCTTACCAACCAACTTTAAACCTGCAGCCGATCGGTTAACCTCTACTTTTCACAGGTTCATTAAATTTTACTTTTGCGCGGATGATTTTTACCGCTGGTGTAATTGCCGATCTTATTGGTGGTATTGTTGATGGCGACCCTATGGTGCAGGTAAATGCCGTAAGTCCAATTGACAACGGACAGGCGGGCTCCCTCTCTTTTCTGGCCAATCCGAAATACAACGACCATTTACTTACGACCGCTTCATCGGTGGTCATTGTGAACAATGACCTGGTTGTAGATGCCAAGGTGAAGGCAACGTTGATCAGAGTGGCCGATCCGTATTCGTGTTTTGCCATCCTGCTTCAAAAATACAACGAAGTGAATCGGCCCAGTTCGGGTATCCATGCTTCGGCAGTGGTATCAGCATCGGCCATCGTAGGTAAGAACGTTTCTATTGGCGCTGGAGCCATCATTGAAGATGATGTGCTGGTGGGTGACGATTCGGTTATTGGAACTCATGTAGTGCTTGAAAGGAAAGTGATAGTAGGAAAGGGGTGCCGGTTCCACTCTGGTTCACGAGTGTTGCACGGCTGCGTGATAGGCAACAATTGCACACTTCATGCAGGAGTGACCATAGGCAGCGATGGTTTCGGGTTCGCACCTTCAGACCTCAGTTATAGCAAGATCCCACAGATAGGTAATGTGGTGCTCGAAGATGATGTTGAGATCGGTTCCAACTCAACCATCGACCGGGCGACAATGGGATCGACCATTATTCGCAAGGGGGTGAAATTGGACAATCTTATTCAAGTGGCTCATAATGTTGAGATCGGTGAGCACACCGTGATTGCTGCACAGACAGGAATTGCAGGATCTACCAAGATCGGCAAACGCTGTATGATCGGTGGACAAGTTGGAATCATCGGCCATCTGACCATTGGCGACAATGTTAAAATTGCTGCCCAGAGCGGGGTTGGGAACAACCTTCCGAACGATGCCATTGTACAGGGTTCGCCCGCCTTCGAAGTGGGCAACTACCGCAGATCTTATGTGTCATTCAAGCGATTGCCAGATACGATCAAAAGAATTGAACAGGAGATAAGAGAACGGAAACCAGAATGAGTTTGAAACAGCGCACGGTCAAGGGGTCTTTCAGTTTGAATGGGGTCGGTCTACACACGGGGACGCAGGTCAATATGACCATCCGACCAAGTGAACGTTCAGGTTTCGTTTTTGTGAGAACAGATCTCGAAAATGCCGAGGTGTTGGCCTTGGTTTCGAACATATCGGGCACTGCCCGCGGAACCACTATTTCAAATGGAACGGCCTCGATAAGTACCATCGAACACGTGATGGCCGCACTGGCGGCAGAAGGAGTGACCAATGCCATCATTGAGATCGATGGTCCGGAATGCCCTATTTTGGATGGAAGCTGCAAGGATCTTACCGCTATGGTCAAGAAGGCTGGGGTGATGGAGTTGGACAGCCCCCACGAAGTGCTGAATATTGACACCAATCTTCACTTTTTGGACGAAGAGACAGGTGCCGAATATCTGGTCGTTCCTTCTGACCGACCAAGATTCACGGTAATGATCGATTACCGGTCGAAAGTATTACCCCCGCAACATGCCGTATTGAACGACCTTGCAGATTTTGAGCAGGAAATAGCCCCCAACCGAACCTTCTGTTTCTTACACGAGCTCGAACTGCTTCTCGAACACAAACTGATACGGGGCGGTGGTCTTGACAATGCGGTTGTCTTTGTAGAGAACCCCATTGATGAAGAGAAACGACTGAAATTGGCACAGACCTTCAACCAGAAGGATATTCATGCTGTCAACTCAGGCGTTTTGAACAATACCGAGCTGCGTTTTGTGAACGAACCTGCCCGTCACAAACTCCTCGACTTAATTGGCGATCTCGCCTTGGTAAATGCACGGATCAACGGGCACATCATTGCCACAAAACCCGGACACGGAAGCAATTCGCGCTTCGGAAAATTTTTGACCGGTATTCTCAAAGAGAACCGAAAACCAAAGGCACCACATATTGATTGGAATGCCGCACCGTTGCTGGATGTGAACGGCATCATGGCAAAACTTCCACATCGTCCGCCATTTCTTTTCATTGATAAGATCTATGAATTGAGCGAGACGCACGTGGTAGGCGTCAAGAACGTGACCATGAACGAATATTTCTTTGAAGGGCACTTTCCTGGAGCTCCCGTTATGCCCGGTGTCCTGCAAATAGAGGCTATGGCACAGGTAGGAGGCATTCTGGTGCTCAGCACCGTTCCGGACCCAGAGAATTACCTCACTTATTTCTTGAAAATTGATGGAGTCAAGTTCAGGAAGATGGTGATGCCCGGAGATACCATTGTATTCAGATTAGACCTATTAAGCCCAATAAGAAGAGGATTGTGTCACATGAAAGGAATCGCTTACGTGGGAAATGACCCTGTAATGGAGGCCGAAATGATGGCCCAGATCGTTAAACGAGAAACTGCATGAACCAACCCCTATCCTTCGTTCACCCACAGGCCAAGATCGCAGACAATGTGGTCATCGAACCATTTGTCACCATCCACAAGAATGTGGAGATCGGCCAGGGAAGCTGGATAGGTTCCAATGTCACCATCATGGAGGGTGCTCGCATCGGCAAGAACTGCCGCATTTTCCCGGGATCGGTTATTTCAGCAATTCCTCAAGATCTGAAATTCGATGGGGAAGAGTCTTTCGTTGAAATAGGTGATAACGTGACCATTCGAGAATGTGTAACCATCAATCGAGGCACGAAAGCGAGCGGAAAGACCGTCATAGGTAGCAATTCAATGCTTATGGCTTACGTGCATGTGGCTCACGACTGTGTCATTGGGCAACACGTGATACTGGCAAATGCATGCACCTTGGCCGGACACATCGTAATCGGTGATTATGCCATCATCGGAGGCATGTCGGCATTGCATCAGTTTGTGCGCATCGGTGCTCACGCCATCCTTTCTGGAGGCGCACTTGTTGGCAAGGACGTGCCGCCTTACAGCAAAGCTGCGCGCTACCCGCTCAGTTATTCGGGAGTGAACAGCGTAGGTATGAAACGAAGAGGATTCTCAACAGAAAAGACCCGTGAGATACAGGAGATCTACCGCGTCCTTTTCCTCAAACATTACAACGTCACGCAAGCACTTTCCTACCTCGAAGCCGAATTTCCGGTGACAGATGAGCGCGATGAGATCCTTGATTTTGTGCGCGAATCGAAGCGTGGCATCATGAAAGGCTATCAGTTCTTGAACGGAAACGGGGCCAAGTGACCAGTTCAACGCTTCAGATCAACCTACAAAATGTAGGGAAGCGTTACAATCACGAGTGGATCTTCCGTGGCCTGGATCATACTTTCGTTCAGAACGAACACACCGTCATTCAGGGATCGAACGGTTCTGGAAAATCAACCCTGTTGCAGACCATTCTTGGTAGCATTGTGGCCTCTGAAGGTAAATTGAGTTACAATGTCAATGGTCGCGAGTTTGGAGTGGAGGAAACCCTTG
>CAMCFW010000123.1 GCA_945874195.1 Chryseobacterium gleum | reverse complement strand
AGCGCAGCGGTTGTAAAACGTGGGTCGGATCTGGCGCGTCACGTCACTTTCGGGGCACTAGTCGTAGGTCAGACCTTGCGCGCGCTGGGGCAATCGGTGGGCAGTTATTTCCTGTTTTTGGCGCTGATCGGTCTTCTGGTGTGGATCGTTTGGTCGGTGCTCGAGAGTCTTCCGCCTTCAGAAGACTGAGAATATCTTCATCTTTGCGGCATGGGCCTAGGTAAACTCATCATATTTTCTGCGCCCAGCGGATCGGGCAAAACCACACTGGTGCGCCATCTGCTGTCAAAACCCGAATTGAAACTTGCATTCTCCGTTTCGGCCACTAGCAGGCCGAAGCGGGCCGCTGAAGAAGATGGTAGGGATTACTACTTTCTTTCGCCAGATGAATTCCGTAGGCGGATAAGCGAAGGCGATTTTCTGGAATGGGAGGCCGTTTATGAGGATCAATATTATGGCACGCTGAAAAGCGAGGTTGATCGCATTCATGCCGAAGGGAAGACCGTGATCTTTGATGTGGATGTGGTGGGCGGCCTGAACATCAAGAAACAATTCGGCAGCAACGCATTGGCCATCTTTGTTCAACCACCTTCGGTAAAAGCCCTTGAACAACGCCTTCAGAAGCGGGCCACCGAAAGTGAAGAAAGTCTGACCAAACGTATTGCAAAGGCAGAACATGAACTGACCTTTGCCAACAAATTTGATATGGTGGTGGTAAACGATGACCTAGAGACCGCCAAGGCTGATGCCTATCGATCGGTGGCCGATTTTGTGAGATGAAAAAAGTCGGATTGTTCTTCGGGTCGTTCAATCCTATCCACATAGGGCATATGATCATTGCCAGCCACGTGGCCGACCATACCGATCTGAAAGAGATCTGGTTTGTTGTCTCGCCCCATAATCCGTTGAAGGACAAAACCAGCCTGTTGGCCGATCATCACCGTTTGGCACTGGTGAGAAGGGCCATCGAGAACGATGCAAGGTTCAAAGCTTCAGACGTAGAATTCCATCTTGACCAGCCATCCTACACTTGTTTTACGCTTGCCCATCTTAAGGAAAAGTACCCGACCGTGGAGTTCTCGTTGATCATGGGGGGCGATAATCTTGCCTCCCTCCCCAAATGGAAGAATTACGAGACCATACTTAACAACTACCGGATAGTGCTTTATTCGCGTTCCGAATTCGATGCCAGCGCTATGCTCAACCGCGGACGTATCACCATGGTCGATGCCCCACAGATGCACATTTCTTCAAGTCACATAAGACAGGAGGTGAAAGCCGGCAAAACCGTGGAATATCTAATGCCATTGGAGGCCTGGAAATATTTGGATGAAATGAATTTTTATAGATAAGCGAGATAATACTACATTTAAATTCGACAATGCAAGAGGCAAGCAACATCATTCATTGGGGGGTTCCAATTCTGTCTGTGATCACGCTGCTGGTGGCCTGGTGGCTGCTGAACGGGCGCCTGAAGCAGCAACGATTGAATGACGAATTGGAGTTGGGCCGAATGGAGGCCGAGCGACTCAAACAGCTAGATCTTGTAAAATCAGACTTCTTTTCGAACGTAACACACGAGTTCCGCACCCCATTGACCTTGATACTCGGTCATTTGGAACAGGTGATTCCGACCCTTTCTGATGAACAGGCCAAAAAAGAGCTGATCGTGGTAAAGCGCAATGCGAAGTTGCTCGAAAAACTCATTAACCAGCTGCTAGATATTGCCAAAATAGAGGCCGATAAGATGGACCTCGACCTGAGAAGAGGCAACATTGTTCCGTTTGTCAATGAGATTCAAAGATCGTTCGTTTCCCTTTCGCTTAGAAAAGGCGTTGGGCTGAATTTTCATGCTCACACCGACACGATCAACATGGATTTCGATCCAGATAAGGTCGAGCTCATCCTTTTCAACCTTCTATCGAACGCATTCAAGTTCACCGATAAGGGAGAGGTGAGCCTGCATGTTTCGCAGGTAACGAAAGATGGGGTTGATCACTGCAAGCTGGTAGTGCAAGACACTGGGATAGGAATTGTTGACGAACAGATCTCGAAGGTGTTCGACCGATTCTATCAATCTGAGAATTCGAGATGGCGAAAGAACAAGGGCACCGGAATCGGGCTTGCTTTGGTAAAAGACCTGGTAAACCTGCATGAAGGACAGATCGATCTGAAAAGCATTTCGGGCGTAGGAACCGAGATCACAATTCTGCTTCCTATGGTGCAGAAGAACGCTAATTCAGACATGGTTATGGAAATTCCGGCCTTGGATGCCATAGATCCGGATCTGGAAATGCCCGTTGAGTTTGAACCGAGTCGCGAAGTGCTGTCGGAGGAAGAGATGAACTCGCAGAATATCGTGCTCGTGATTGAAGACAATGACGACATCCGCAATTTCCTCCGATTGGGACTTGAACCGAAATATCGCGTGTTCGAGGCGGTTGATGGAGAGTCGGGAATTGAACGTGCCACCCAGATCATTCCAGATATCATCATCTGCGACATCATGATGCCGGGCAAAGACGGGTTTGAGGTGACCAAAACCCTCAAAAAGCAAGAAAAGACCAGTCACATCCCCATCATTCTGCTTACCGCCAAAGCAGGGCTTGAAACTCGGATCGGTAGCATGGAGATCGGGGCTGACGCCTATGTTCCAAAGCCTTTCAGTTCGGAGGAATTGAAGGCCCGTATCAAAAACCTGATTGACGGAAGAAAAAAGCTCAAGGACAAATATTCGCGCTCGCTGATGGTGAGGCCAGAAGTGGCTCATGAACCTTCCATGGAAGAAAAATTCCTGATGAGGGTGAAGAATGCGGTAGATGAACATTTGGACGATGAACACTTCAGTGTGGAGGAACTCAGCAAAGAAGTAGGCATGAGCCGCGCACAACTTCACCGCAAGCTTATTGCTCTCACCGGAAAGAGTGCCAGTAGATTTGTGCGTAATTACCGATTGGGACACGCCTACCAACTGCTGCAGAACAAGGTTGGCACAGTTTCTGAAATTGCCTATCGGGTCGGATATAGCAGTCCAGCCTATTTTACCAAGTGTTTCACTGAAGATTTTGGCATCTCTCCCAGTCAGGTAAAAAAGGAGGTCTGAGGTCCGATCACTATTGTCTCATGTTCGTTTTGCAACGATCCTGTGCCTGCGTTGCAACATAATTCCAGTCGAACAGCCCTTTTGGCGCACTTTACAATTTTGTCTCTTCCATAATTGAAACGCTCGTGGTAGTGCTTGCCACCGGCCGACATGCCGTTCTATTTCCTGGTGCTGACATTTGAAAAAGTCAAACACCTAAAACAATCGGTCATGAAAAAGCAAGAAAGAAAAAACGGTCAAGATTCCATGATGGGCGCACAGAAATACTCCGTTTCCCGTGCACTGCAAACAGGCGCCATCATCTTATATACCATCGCATCGGTGATGATGGTTGATCTTGTTCGGGCCGATGAGACCAAGGGTCAGCGAGGTGCACTTATAAAGGTGAACAGCAGATTGGATGGGGCAGCCTTTGCTCAGCTTAATCCAAGCGTGAAGTCAGTGAATGGAAACATCCTGGCCATCGACATGAATGCCGCTGACTTCGCTCAATTGGCTTCCATCAAAGGGGTTTGCGCCAGCCACATGGATCGGCAAAACCTATCCGTTTCGCAGATCGACCACGGTTCTACCATAAAGAAGTATGCGGGCGCTCAGGTAATTGTCGGCATCTTGGACAATACCGGTTCGATGACCGTTTCGGGGATGGAGCAGATGAAGAAGATAGAATCTGAAGCCAACGTTGGTTTCATTTCCTATTTGTCTGATGATCCAAGTTCTACCGTCATAATCCGCAACCTGAGAGGCGGTGAAAGCAATCTGGTGCGGGCGTTGGCCTACATGCAGGAATACGCCAAAACCGTAAACCGTCCGCTTGTAATTGAACTCCTTATAAATGGTCAGGAAATGAACAACCCGCTTTTCGTTCAGGTATGTCAGAAGATGGCCGAAACTGGAATTCAATTCATAGGCGCTCCTAGCATCAACTCGGTAATTGCTGCTCCAAAAGCCCCCATTCAGATGGCTTTGACCATGTTCAACGAAGCAACAGGGCAGATCTCCGACCGATCTGATTTCTGGTCAATAAACGAGGTTCGCGATCAAGAGCTCCTTTTGCTGGGTTCCGACCAAAACACCTGCATGGTCAGGTTTCAAGCCGATGCAGGGTTCGACAAGGTTTTCCTTTCCAACTCATCGTCCGACCTTGTAATGGTAACAACTCTTGGTTCCGATGGCGAAGTGAACTACTACCACATCAAAAACAAGGAGATTGCACTAATTCCTAGGGAACTGATGAACGGGACCCCAATGCTTGAAGACGGGTTGACCGGTGTTTACCCTTTTCACTCTAAGAAGGCAATATTCAACGGGGCCGCTTCAGACAATCAATTTGTTGACCTGAATGCCAAAGAAAAGATCTTCAGACACGTGGATGAAAGCGGAATGGCCATCAGTTTATCCTCGACTGTTTCAGGGTCATTGGTCATGGCTCTCGTCAATCTGGAAGACAGCGTTCACATTCAGATCAAAGATGCCAACGGAACAGTTGTTTACATGAACCGGCCGGATGCAGGTGTTCAGCGCATTCAGACCAAGATCGACCTTTCGCAAGGAATGGAAGGAATCTACTTTCTTGACCTGAGTTCTGCTTCTATAAATCAGCACTTTGCTTTCAGGATGAACTGATCGGGCCTAGGCCCGATCAGCCATCCAACTCAGCCAGCTTGGTCTCAAGCCAACTAAGGTCGGCAACGTTCGGATTCTTTGTAATGCGAGTTTTGATGGACCTGATCTTACTCTTGTCGGTGCCGCTTCGCGACAACGAGAGAGTATGATTGATCAGGTTGAGGTACAATTTCCGCTGCTGATCAGATATCTTCCTGTTGCGGTTAAGTAGGGAACGGAAGGCGGTGGCATGGTAATGTAGCGCATCGGTGTCGTCCAGTTCGTAGTACGATTTGAGGAGGATGGACCGTGCATCCAAACGGTAGAACACATCGTCAAGGTCAACTTTTTGAAGTTGTTTAATGGCCGACCTGAAGTTCTTTTCCGAGAAGTGAAGATTGGCCAGATTATAGGCCAATGCGTTGGTGCGCTGCGCGAACGGTAAAAATTGTTTATGACCGTGAATGAAATTACGGGCGTAATCAAGATTGCCGGTGCGAAGCGAAATGGTGACCACATTCTTGAAATCCCATTGAGAGATGGAACCGTTGGTCATGAGTGCGCCATTTTCCAAAGCGCTTTGGTATACAGAAAGCAGCTCTTGCTGAAAGATCAAACGGCCAGCATTGATCCTCCGAATGCAATAATTGAGCAGGTATTGATAGAGGTCAGCAAGTTCGGAAGCCGACAGATGCCCCATAAGTTCGGGAACTTCCTTTTTCAGAGAAACAAAAACCGTTTCGTCCTCTGGTTCGGTAAGGCTTTGTATGATGAGCCGATATAATCTGATGTAAGAACTATGCTTGAAGAGTCCCTGGTCCACCTGGTCCAGAATGGTCTGCAGGAAGGGGTCGTTCCATTCCTTCTTAAGGATGAAATTAAGGTTGATCTTCTCGGCACTTATCTGCAACTTTTTGGCAACGAAATAAAGATCAAGAAACCGGGAGCTTTCTTCGAACACATCCGAAGACCGCTTGCCGGCCCCTAGTTCAGCTTTGGCCTTTAGCGAATAGAGTTCGTATCTGTAATGAAGCGAATTTGAATCGACCTGGGCTATACTTTCCACTGCTTCCACCTCCTGACGGTAGGTCTTTTCGAAGGCTTTGGTACAATTTCTCTCCGAAAGCTCTTGCAAGAGAAGCTGCTGCTTCCGTTGCGGGTCTTTCTGTAGTTGTTTGAACGAAAAATATTCTGATACCGTACGGTTCACATCCGTCAGGAGATAGCGGATCACCTTATCATCGAACGGCCGCTTGACAAACAACCTTTCGTGTATCTCTAATCTCGAAAGAAATCCGGAACGACTCTTCCTGAGCACCTCCAAACAAGAAAACACGTCAGTTCGGAGCCGAGGAAAACGGAAATGAATGAACCGCTTTAGCTCATCCCATTCAGAAGTTGTCAGATTTTCTATAAGTTCGAACGTAAGCATCAACAAATTTAATCCGACAAATATCTTTTATTAGTAATTATATATTTAATTATTTGTATTTAATGTGTGTATATGGCATATTTAAACTACGATAATTAATTCCGACCAAATGCTAATTGTGTGATTTTCAATTGAATTGCTATGGGATACATTTGAAACGTGAAACCGTCTAAAGACCAAACCAATGAAAATGAATAAGCGAGTACTTAAGGGAATCAGTGGAATGATCCTGATGCTCGTTGTGGCAATGTTGTTCGGCACAAGGCAGACCAAAGCCCAGTGCACGGTCGATATCTCTGTCACTCAAGACCTGTGTTACACCTCCGTGTTACTGTCGGCAACGGCATCCGATGTCGTGCAACAATGGAGCTACTATGTCGATGGGGAATTGGTAAGCAATTCCAATTCGGT
>CAMCFW010000122.1 GCA_945874195.1 Chryseobacterium gleum | reverse complement strand
CCGAAACAATCGGCATCAATGGTTCCGAAGATCTGTGTTGTAAGCAGGTCTGGTCCGGGAACGACAATGGTCTGTGTCAATTGACAGGAGTAGCCATCGGTAACGGTCACGTCATAGCTGCCTGCAGCCAGGTTGCTCACCGTTGCCGTGTTTCCCACATTCGGCACCCACGTGTAGGTGTAAGGGGCAAGACCTCCACTTACCGTAACGGTTGCGCTTCCATCAGCAACACCGAAGCAGCTTACGCTATCAACGGTGTAGGTCATGGTTGGCGGGGTGATCAAGGCAATGTCTCCTAAATGATAGGTTCCTGAAGCAGCTGCGCCACCAAATCCGTTTCCACCATTGATAAGGATGCTGGCCGATATGATATTGGCCTGACAAGGGTTCTGAAAGATCTTGATCCTTCCGCCTGAACCACCTCCACCTACTGCACCGGCCGTGCCTGCATTTGCCGACCCGCTATTGCTTCCGCAGAAGAAATCGTCATAGGTGCAACCAGAAGTTCCAGAACCTCCAGCGCCACCAGAACCACCGTTTCCGCCAATTGAGCGGAGTGTTCCGGTAATGGTGCTAATCCCGTAGGCCTGAAGAAGGATACCACCGCCAGAACCACCACCCGATCCACCACCACCACCTGCTCCTGATGAGAAAGTTCGTTCGCCACATTCGTTGCAAAGGTCAGAGCAGCAATCGGTTGTAGTTCCTCCATTGCCACCGACCCCACCGGGTCCACTGGTTGCTCCTTCAACAGAAATATTACCTGCTATGGTCATGTTGCCCGAGGCATAAAGGGCCACTAGGGCTCCACCGGCACCACCGGCTGCGCCTGAAGTTCCATCGCTGGCGCTTTTTCCACCGCCACCGGCTCCAGCACCACCGCTACCAAGGTCGATGTCGGGTCCAGTTGCCGTTCCGTAGGTGGCTGCAACAGCTCCGCTTGCACCGCCAGTTCCAGATGAGGGGCTTGCGCATCCGGCCAGATTCATGCCCGAAAAGTTACCTGAGTTGTAGGCTGCTCCTGCCCCACCGATGCCGCCTGTATTGCCCGCTCCGCCATAAGCACCACCCGCAGCGCCACCGGCACCACCGGCACCGCCAACAAATCCATATTCATCGCCAAAATTCTGACACACCTGCTTAGGTCCGGCACCCAATGTTCCGGCCGCACCCGCAAGGCCTGCTCCTGGTCCGGTTCCTGCACCACCTGAAGCACCACCGTTGACATTGATGACAAGACAGTTGTCCTTATCGACACAACCTGTGAGGGCACCAACATTATTTCCAGCGTTCCCTCCAGACCCGGGTGTTCCTCCGGCAAAGCCTGATCCATCGCCTATGATGTCTCCGATCACTTCAATGTCTATGGCGTTGATGATCAATTCGCCACAACCACCGCTGGTGTAGGGTGTAACAGAACAGACCACTCCTGGATTTACCCTAAAAAGACCCGCAATGTTGTAGGTGCCTGAAAGCGAGGTGTTTGACGAGATTATCAGATCTCCGGCCACTGGCGTTGTTCCGCATTGCGCAGAGACTTCTTGCACAGCGAACACCGTTACAAGCGATAAAATAAAAAGTTGGTAGATTTTTCTCATGGCACCAAATAAAACATCAAGTATCGTGTTGTTGCACAACCCGCAAAGCTATCATTTTTCACAAGACGACTAAAAGTGCCGATGGTAGTCACTTTCCTTAGAACCAACACGGAATTCAGGTATATTTTCCTCTTTTCAGATGACCTTCTTCGAGGCAATGATGCCTACTTTTGACCACCTATGAGCTATCTGAACGAATTGAATGAGGAACAGCGGAAAGCTGTGGAGGCCATTGAGGGACCAGTGATGATCATTGCCGGTGCCGGATCGGGTAAGACCAGGGTTCTCACTTATCGAGTAGCCCACTTGATCAACCACGGTTTCGACCCATTCAACATACTCGCCCTCACCTTCACCAACAAGGCCGCCAAAGAAATGCGTCACCGCATTGAGACCATGGTTGGTCGCGAAGCCCGAAATATCTGGATGGGAACATTTCACTCCGTATTTGCCAAAATATTGCGGGTGGAAAGTGAAAGGATAGGCTATCCGTCCAACTTCACCATTTACGATACTCAGGATTCGAAGAATCTGATCAGTGCCATACTGAAAGAGGAAGGGCTTGATGATAAGACCTACAAACCGGGTCTGGTGCTGAATAGGATCTCTGCGGCCAAGACCAACCTACTCTCCTTCCGAGAATACTTGAAGAACGATGATCTGATGGCGGAAGACCGAATGAGCGCGAAGCCTAAATTGGGTCTGATCTATCAGAAGTATTCAGAGCGCCTGTTCAAATCGGGGGCAATGGATTTTGATGACCTGCTCTATTGGACCAACGTGCTGCTGCGCGACTTTCCGGATGTGCTGAACAAATATCAGAACCGTTTCAAGTCGATCATGGTGGACGAGTATCAGGACACCAACTATGCGCAATACCTTATTGTGAAACGGCTTGCTGCCAAATTTGAGAACATCTGTGTGGTGGGCGATGACGCTCAATCCATCTACGCTTTCCGCGGAGCGAACATTGAGAACATCTTGAACTTCAGGAAAGATTATCCAGATGTGAAAACATTCAAACTCGAGCAGAATTATCGTTCAACCAAGCACATTGTAGGGGCTGCAAACCAGGTTATAGAACAGAATCGGGACCGACTGAAGAAGACCGTTTGGACAAGCAACGAGGACGGAGATAGGATCGATGTGATCAAAAACCTGACCGACAACGAAGAAGGCATGTCGGTGGCACGGTCCATCTTTGAAGTGAAAATGAATGAACAGGCCACTGAAAAGGAATTCGCCATTCTTTACAGGACCAATGCGCAATCGCGTTCCTTGGAGGAGGCTTTGCGCAAAATGAACATCCCATACCGCATCTATGGAGGCCAAAGTTTCTATCAGCGCAAAGAGATAAAAGACCTGATGGCCTATTTCAGGATGGCGATCAATTCGAAGGACGAGGAAGCTCTGAAGCGCATCATTAATTATCCGGTGCGGGGAATTGGAAAGACCACCCTCGAAAAGGCAATCGTGCTTGCAAACGACTGGAACAAGGACATCTGGTCCATCATTAGCGATCGCACTTTACTTTATTCGCAGTTCAATGCCGGTACCGCACAGAAACTCGAAGATTTCTGTACCATGATCCGCAGTTTTCAGGTGGACCTGACTAAGGTTGACGCTTATGAGCTCGGTTCGAGGATAGCAGGCTCATCGGGTCTACTTCGCGACCTGCATGCCGACAAGTCTCCCGAAGGTGTTAGCCGATACGAGAACATTCAGGAACTCCTGAACGCGATGAAGGAATTTGTGGAAGAAAAGCCAGGAGAGGATGAGGTTCCGGAGAACCAAGGCCTGAAGACCCTTGATCAATTTGCAGCCGACATAGCCCTACTGACCGATGCCGACAACGATAAGGACATGGAGAACATCGACCGTGTTTCGATGATGACCATTCACGCTTCGAAAGGACTGGAGTTCCCCTATGTATATATTGTAGGCCTTGAGGAGAATCTGTTTCCGTCACAATTGTCCTTGAGCTCGCGCCCGGATCTGGAGGAAGAAAGACGTCTGTTCTATGTGGCCCTTACCCGAGCCGAAAAGAAAGTGATACTGAGTTATGCGATAAGCAGATTCAGATGGGGAAGCCTGGTGCACAGCGAACCTAGTCGGTTCATCGAAGAAATACCCGAAGAACACCTAAATCTAACCTATTCAAAATCAACGGATAATAATAATTCCATACCTTTGCTGCCTTGGCGTCCAAAAATCCAAAATCCCAAAATGAGTTTAACTGCTGCACCGACAAGAAGATCCGTTTCCAAAGAGAGAAATCTGACCAAATATGATGACAGTCGCGAACCGGGAACGCTTGACACAGGTGGTGGAACAAGCGATCACGTAAGCAGGATCATCATTGGAACAGAGGTGATACACGATAAATTCGGAAAAGGCGAGGTAATCAGCATGGAAGGCGAGGCCCCGAACATCAAGGCCACGGTCACTTTTCAAGGCGCAGGGAACAAACAACTGCTCCTTAAATTCGCGAAGCTTAGAATTGTAGGTAAGGCACGGCAATGAAACCCGAGGGTCTTACTTCGCCAGAAAACGAGATCGATGATCTGATTGTTTCTTCCACTGGTTTAGAAGATGATTTCATTCCCGTTGTTGAACGTAAAGCAAGCGTTCAATGGGCCGAATTGGTCGGTTCTTCTTTCCTTTTTGCAGCCGCCTATCTTCTACTCTACATCCTTTATGATTATGTGACGGCATTGGCCGCTGCACACTTCGGTCTGGAGCCGGTGCTGTTCTACGACACCATCCGCTACGAGAATAACGATGGATGGTATCCGCATTGCGTGAAACGGGTCTTCATCGTTGGATCCATTGTCATGGGCTTGCTGGGAATTGCGTTCTACATCGCTTATCTCTTGCTTCGCAAATCATACATTTTCCTACGACTGTTTGCTCTTTGGGGAAGCCTAATCTCGTTTGCGGTCCTTGCTCAAAGAATGATGACAGTTCCATTTGCAGGCAATTTTGAATACCGCAGGCTGGATTCGCTTGGCATGGAGCTGGCCATTTTCACTTCCTACATGTATTACAAGGAAACTACCGAATGGGCCATCGGTTTCCTTGGTTTTCTACTCATCATTTCCATCGGAATACTTTATGCCAAGCCCTTCCTTCAAACAGCTTGGTCTTCTAAGCAGATCGGTTCCGAATCTGAACGCTACAAATTCCTGCGGCTTCAGGTCATTCTACCGGTGCTCTTCGGAAGCCTGTTGGTGACCTTGGTGGTGTTTCCGATCAATCTCATACCCAACTCCATATCCTTCGTTGCCTCATTGGTCAGTCTACTCATCATGACCATTCATGCCATGATGATGGGCTCGTTCAAGATTCCGCGACAGAAGACATGGGAACGATGGCCTATCGTGCCCACCATCCTTTTCGTTCTGGTCATCATACTTATCAAAACCGCACTGACCACGGGTATCGCCATTCCCGACCCGGAGGTCTACCGCTTCCTTGAACCTTCGTCAGATCTTTAAGGTGTATTGAAGCGTGAAGCTTCTCGGAGCTTCCATGATGCCTGGCCTTACAGAATAGAACTCATTAAGGAAGTTCTTGGCAATGAAACCCACCGATGATGCTTTAGATATCTTAAAAAGTAATCTCGCGTCCATCCTCCAAATGCCTTGGTCGTTCAATTCGCGGTATTCCGAGAATCCGGGAAGAAAGGTTTCGAATTCCGCATCTATTCGATTCATGTAGCTGTTATACTCGGCCGTATAACCCAAGGTGAATTTCCAAAGATCAAACTCGATATCTCCTTTGAAAACGTTGGTTATCCGATACTTCAGAATGCTGGACGATTCGGTAAGCGAATCGCTGTTGGTTATACTGTGAAAGAAGTTCTGAATGAACACTTCAACATTCTCTTGAGTGGTATCGGCCTGTAGGTCCGCAGGATAATTGAAGGTGTATCCAACGAACAGCCGAACGGGGATGGGCCCGATATTGCCGTCTCCGGTCAATCCGAACTCCACACCGGCCACCCGGGCCTTGCTTACATTGAAAGGTTTAAAACCTAAAGTAGGCTCGGTATTTCCGTCATCGAAAATTCCGAACTTATATTCTACCATGTCTCGGAACTCCATCCAGAAGAGCGAAAAATCGAAGAAGGCGTTCCATCCGGATACCTTGAATCCTTGTTTCAAAGCCAACTCTGCCGACCATCCGTGTTCAGAATTAAGTTCAGGATTGGGCAGGATCTTCAATGGTCCGAGGCTGGCATCAATGAATTTCTCGCCAATGCTCGGAAATCGGAACGACTGCCCGAAGGACGCGCGAATGTGGGTCTTTTTGGCAACCCTGAAGTTGGCACCGGCCCTAACAATGGGCAATGAGGTCTCATTCTGCAGAGTCAGCACATTATTCCATTCGTTACGAATGCCGAACAACAACGTAATGCGATCGATGAAATCCTTTTCAACTTGAGCGAAAACCGCTGGATTGTGCGTAATGATGTTTCCTGCATCGGCATAAAGGGTACTGAAACTCCATATATATTGATATTGAATTCCTGCCGTTACCTTGAATTTATATTTGAATTCATTCTGAAAACGATAATCGAAGAACATCACGTGCGATGTAGATGGGTCTTCCCAACTGTCATTCCTTCGTTCAACCCGATAATACCTCATGCGAAGCGAATGAAGCCCTGTCTTGTCTCCAGAATATTGGATGTAAGGATCCATGTTGATGAACATGTATTTGTCGGTTGATGATGTTCCGTCAAGCGGTCGATAGGCCCCGTCAGTATTGTTGGCCCAGAGTGTGAATCTGCCCGACTGCTGATACTGAGCTGTACCATTCAAACCGTATGTAAGTCCATTCACTTTCTTGCTCAACACCCTGGTTTTGAACGTGGCCCTGAAGGCCTGACGATGTCCCCGTTCCAAATAGGTAAGATCAGAGCTTCCGTGTGCACCTACCACCAGGTCAACGTTTT
>CAMCFW010000121.1 GCA_945874195.1 Chryseobacterium gleum | reverse complement strand
CCTTTGGACCCCCTCGGCCTACGGCCACTCCCCCTTTTCAGGGGGAGAGCTGGCACGCTGATCAAATGTTTGACTGCATGTCCAGCTCCCCTCCTTTTTAAGGAGGGGTCAGGGGTGGTTATTTTCAATCCGAACATCAGACCTTTGAGAATATGAGTGAACTGCAATTGCCTCCGAACCCGAACGAATTGGAAAGCACGTGATCGATCTTGGCATTCGCCACGAATTCCGTAAGCGGCTTCGAATTAAAATCGGGCATTGGGGTCTGCCAGTTGAGGCTCGGATACATTTCCTGATGCTTGATACTCAGCAGACTGAAAACGGCTTCAATGGCTCCGGAAGCCGCCAAGGTGTGGCCTGTGTATGATTTGGTGGAAACAAAGGGTGGAACGTTGCCAAATATCTTTTGCATCCCGAAAAGTTCGGTGTGGTCGTTATTCTCCGTTCCGGTTCCGTGGGCATTCACATAGCTGATGTCAGCAGGCGTTAAACCTGCTGTTCGCAAGGCGCCACTTATCGCTCCGCGCACACCGACCGCATCGGGCGACATGGCGCTGGGGTGATGGGCATCGTTGGAGTTTCCGTAGCCACGCACTTCGCCCCAAATTTCCTTTCCCACGGCATCTTCCTCTCTTTCAAGAACGAGGTAAGCCGCGCCTTCGCCCAAGTTCAGTCCTTTGCGGTTGGCATCGAACGGACGGGTGATCTCGTCCGAGAATATCTGCAGGGAATTGAAGCCGTTGACAGTGTATTTCGCCAAGCTGTCGACTCCACCAACAATCGCCCGTTCCACTCTTCCTGAACGGATGAGCCGCGCACCGAGCATGATGGAATTGGCCGATGACGAACAGGCCGTGTTGATGGTGTCGGTGTAGCCGCGCAACCCGAAAGCCTTTGCCAACTGAAGTGTGTGAGCACCACTTCGGTATGAATTGACGAATTCGGAAGGCTTGTCGTTGGTATTGGCATCGGCAAAAATGGCCTCTGTTTCTACCATTCCGCCAACGGTGGTGGCCGAAAGAACGGCTGTATTGAAAGATCTTAGTTCATCAGCAGAAAGCCCTGCTTCGGTCGCAGCTTCTTTGAAGGCCACGAAGGCCAACAGTTCTGTGCGCGTCATTCCAGAAACAACCGAAGCGCAGAGCGTTTCGAAGAGTTGGGCATTGCTCATCTTCACTTCTCCGAAAAGGAGTTCAGCGGCATATTTGGAAGTCAGGAAATGTGCTTTCCCGATCCCAGTGGTTGCTTTCTGTAAGGAAGAGTGATTTTCGGAAGCGTTGTTCCCAATGGCGGAGATGACCCCCATTCCGGTGACAACTATTCGACCCATGTGCCTATGCGTCCGCTTTTTTAGCGAGAATGTATTCGGCCATGGTATTGACCGTTACCAACACTTTTCTGCCCTCGGCAGGGTCGGTCATCTTTATGCCGTATTCGCGTTCGAGCAGCACACTGAGTTCGAGTGCGTCAATCGAATCCAATCCGAACTTGGGACCGAAAAGCTGATCGTCATCGTCAATGTCATCGGCTGCGAAATCGAGTAGATTGAGGTATTCGATGATCTGGGCTTTGAGTTTTGCTTTCAGTTCGGCTGCTTCCATTCGTTCGTTTAGGATGGGTTATCTATATCGGCTGCAAATTAACTTAGAAATGTTTGGATATGGTTCGAATGAGAGAATTAGCGAATTTGTGAGGGGGTAGTGCTGTGGCAGACCAATGGAAGTGATGGTGGTGGAGGCTTCTATCCTTTGCACGGAGGCTTCTATCCTTTGCACGGAGGCTTCTGTTCAGGCTCGGGGAATGGGGCCACAAGAAAGGGGTATCGGTAGCGTAAACTTTGCGGTGACATTCCATTACGATCAACCGGTGTCGTAAAGCTTATGTTGACTGTTTATTCTTATGTATTGCTGCCGTAAGGTTTACGGATCTAATTCGTTTCAATGTATAATTGCCGTAGGAAATACAGTAGAAACCGGAGATGGCAGAATTGCTGTGTCTGTCTCACCTTCTCCAGTAAAGGACAACAAACAAGACCGAACATGCTTGAAATGAGACCCTCTTGCGAAAATTGCGACAAGCAACTTACGAACGAATCGAGTGAAGCGATGATCTGCACTCACGAATGCACCTACTGCGAAACGTGTGTGAATGAGGTGTTGAAAAATGTGTGTCCCAACTGTGGAGGTGGTTTTGAAAAACGGCCTTCGAGGCCAACGAACTGCTTTACACCGAACTGTGTGACCAACTACCCGGTGAGCACGGTTAGAAAACATCGACCAGTGAACTGGGAAAAGTATAAGCCGATACAGGACACTTTCGTGACCATTGATCCACGAAAACGATAAGGAAAGTGGTTCAATTCCCCGTGATCACGAACTCTGTGCGTCTGTTGTCGGCACGTCCCTCGGCCGATGTGTTCGCGCCAATGGGCTTTGAGGCCCCGAAACCCTGATAGGAAAGCCGTTTGGAACTGACGCCTTCCTTTACCAGCACATCATAGACCGCCTTGGCCCGTTCGTTCGACAGCTTCATGTTGAGTTCGGCAGCGCCTACATTGTCGGTGTGGCCGTGGATGGCGACCTTCATGTTCGGGTTGGCCTGCAGGTAGATGGCAAATTCGGCCAATAGGCGTTTTGATCCGAGGTCGAGGTCGTAGCTCTCGAATCCGTATTTGATGTCGTGGAGCTTGTATGCCTCGCCTACTTTCACCTGTTTGACCTGCACATCTACCTTCTTGATCTGATTGAGGGTGCTGTCGTTGGTGGAAAGGTAGCGCGATGTGAAAGCCGCATCCTTCTTGTCCACCGTCATCACAATATCGCTGCTAAAGTTCATGACGGCCACGTAGTCGCCTGTGAGCGAATCGACATCGACCTTGGTGATCTCTTTGGTGGCCATGTTCTTGAAACTGAGCGTGGCATTGGTGATGCGCTTGTTGTTGTCGTCTGTCAGTTTCCCTTTTAGGAACAATACTTTTTCGGGCCGCGCTTCTTTGTAGAGCGGAAAGTTGAAGAGGTCCCAGCCGCCTACTCCGTCCTCGCGTTCGTTGCTGCAGAAATAGGCTATCTTTCCATCAACAGAAACGAAGAAGCCCACATCGGCCCCTTCAGTATTTATCGGAAAGCCGATGTTCTTGGGCTTGGTCCAGTTGTGGGTGGAATCCTGACGGACGTAATAGATGTCGAAATTTCCGACCCCTGCATGGCCATCGGAACTGAAATAGAGGGTGTGGCTATCTTCGTGAATGAAGGGCGATTTCTCGTTTCCCTTGGTGTTGATGGTGGCGCCAAGGTTGGTTGCCTTTCCCCACGAACCATCTTCTTGAAGGTGCGAGACATAGAGGTCCATGTTGTCGATGGAGCCGATCTCGTCCTCTCGAATGGAGACGAAATAGAGGGTCTTGCCATCGGGCGTTACGGTCGGCTGGCCTTCGAAGGACTTTTTGCCATTGACGCCCGGGCCGACATTGATCGGTGCATCCCAACCGTGGTAATGCCAGTCGGAATAGAAGATGTCGCAGTTCTTGTAGCCATCGGCATTGTCGTTGCAAATGGTGAGGTACATGCGCTTGTTATCGACCGTAAGAGTGGCGCTGCCTACGTTTTCGGTGACGTTGAATGGCTGTGGCATGGCGGTTCCATCATCGAATTCGCCCGTTGGTAATCGCTTGCTCCGCGTAAATTCTTCGATCTCTTTTTCGGTGAGGTCGTTCTTACGTTTCACGAAGTGTCTTCGGATATAGAGTGCCACCTCGTTGTCGGGCGAAATGATGGCCAAGTAATCGTTGTTCCGTGATGAAATTCCTTCTACAACGGTGGGTTGAAATGGAACAGGGTTGGAATACAACGAATCGTAGAAGGCGCACTGGGGAATGAATGCTTCCACTTCGAGGGTCTTCTGTTCAAAATCCTTCGGATACCAGCGTGGGTCGTCAAATTCTATTTCAAGGAATTTCTTGAAGTGATCTCCGGCCTCCTTGAACTTCTTGTTCTGCATGGAAATTACACCCATGTAGTAGTACGGATACATGTGGTAGGTGGGGCATAGGTCGGCCACCTGCTTCATGGGTTCGTATCCGAATGCAATACCCTTGCTCATGGGATCCACCTCTGCCTTTTTCAGGTGTTCGTAAGCCTTGGCAAAAACGGCCCCGAAATGGTCGGCCTCCAGATCCAGTATCTGATCATAAAGTTCCTTCCTGACAGACGGTTTCTTCTCATCCAACGCTTGATTCCAAAGGGCCTGAACCTTCTTGTTTCCTGGCATTTCGCAAGCACCGGGATTCTGCGCTTGAAGAGAGGCAAGAGACAAGAGAAAAGGGACAAGTACTGCCCCGAACTTGGAACTTGGAACTTGGAACTTCGAACTCATTTCTTTGGTTTTCCGAACAATCCTTTCAATCCCTTCTCGGCCTCTTTTCGCGCGCGTTCTTCGGCTTCCTTTTTCAATTTATCGGCTTCTTTTCTAGCGCGGTCTTCAGCCTCTTTTTTCAGCTTGTCGGCCTCTTCCCTGGCCTTCTTCTCCAATTCATCCTTTGCCTTGTTGAATTCTTCCTCAGCCACAGCTTTCAGGCTCTCCACAGGGCTTGCGCCTCCGCCAGATCCTTTGAATGAAGGGGTGATCTTCGGATCCTTGAACGTTCCCTTTACCAAGATGTCAATATCAATGGTGCTTCCTGCTGTGAACTTGGCGCCCAACGCATTCGCCTGCGACATGAGGCCACCGATTACCGCATTGGCCTGATCGCCAAGCACGCTTGTTGGAACGCTTGTGCTCATCACGTAGTCCATTGTTTCATCAAATCCGTGACTACCGAAAATGTTGGCCGAAACCGGTCCGATCTTCACATCAAAGGGTTGAACATGTACCCTACCGTTCATGAACTTGAAGCTCAGGTTCACATTCTTCAATTCAGGATTCTTGAATGCATTGATCTTGACCACCTGCGCCACCTTGTCGAGGGCTTCGGTGCCTGTTATCTTCAGACTCTGGGAGGTCAAGCGTCCGCCACCGTTCAAGGAATTGTAATCCACTTCGGTGCCGTTCTTCATTGTTCCGTTCACGTTGAACTGAACAGATGCCCGTCCTTCGGTTTTCTCTGCGATCGGGGCAAGCTTCCTTACGGTTCCGAAGGCCGCATACGCTTCTTTGAGCACAACATTCTGGACATCGAGGTCGTAATTAAGCTTCGGGTTCTTCTCATTTCCGCTGTCGTAGTAACCGTTCATGGCAACCACACCGCCCAAGGTGTTGAACGTAAGCCCGCGTAGGTCGGCCTTTCCGTTATTGACCGACACATTTCCCTTGGTGTTCAGTAGCGTGATGTTGTCGTAGGTGATCTTCAGCACATCGGTAGTAAGCGACAGGTCGAGGTTCTTGGGGATAAGGAACGGTTCGTTGGCCGCAGTTGCTCCATCAGTTCCCTCCTTGGCTTCGGTTTCGGCAGGAGCGACTTCTGTAGTGCTCAATCCGGCCAGTTCGTTGCCATCAATAACGGTGCTGTTGAAGAAGAACTGACCTTTCAGGATTCCATCGCTCAGGGCATAGCCCAAGTAGTTGGTGATCTTTCCCTTCAGTTTGAAATCGGACTTTCCGGCCTTGGCATCGAAGGAGGCCAGTTCCAAGAATTGAGGTGCAAATTTGAACTGGGCGTATTTCACCTCAACCGGCACCGCAACCGAAGCCGTATTGTAAACGATGTCCATAAGAATGAACTCGCCCTTGGCATTGAACTTATCATAGCGACCATTGTCCATGTCCGATTGCTTGCCTTTGATCTCGGCATCGGCAATCATGGTTCCAGAGAGTTTTTCTCCTTCTTCCATCGGAATGGCATCGGCCAAACTGGTGAGGTCTATCTTTCCTTTGAAAGATGCATCAATGTTCGGGTCTGACACCGGTGTTTTGACCAACGCTCGCACTTCGAACGGATTTCCACCCAATTGGAATTTGAACTGCTTCAGGTCGATGACCGTGTTGTCAGTATCGCCACCGGGATTGGTAACGGTCAGATCCACCTGTATATCGTCCACACTTTTTGGCAACGATGGGTATTTGAACTGTCCGTTGCCCACCTTCAGATTGGCACTGAATGCTGGAATAGAGTTCTTGTTGTTGGTGCCTTTCACCATTCCGTTCAATTCCAGGGATCCGCTTGCCTGCACGTCAGCGAAGTCTTTTGAATAGACCGCGGGCACAAGCGAAAGAATTTCCTTGAATTCTGTTTTTGAGGCTGCGTAAATAAGGTCCAGAACCATGTCGTCCTCATTCGGCATGCTTACCGTGCCACTCCACGAAAGGTGCAGTCCGTTGATGCGGAATTCGTTGTCTTTCAACACATAGCTGCTGTTGGCCAGGTCGGCATCCACTTCGGCATTCAAGGCCAATTCAACGTCATTCAAATAAGCAACGCCTCCGTTGACCAGCGTGGTGTTCTTCATCAAGAGTTCCGTTTCCAACGTGGTCTTGTCAGCCCCAAAATCACCGCTGAGGGACATGTCCAATCCGCTGGTTTTGAATTCCATTCCGCCTTCTTGGTCGGTGTACATGATCTCGAGATTA
>CAMCFW010000120.1 GCA_945874195.1 Chryseobacterium gleum | reverse complement strand
AAGGACTGTTATTCATAACGCCTCTAGGCGTCACCATTTTTGTCATCGTTTGGTTCGTGAATCTCATCGATGACTTTTTCGAACCGCTGTTCACCAGCATCCTGCCATACCACATTCCCGGTTTCGGATTGATTTTCGCATTCTTCTGGTTGGCCTTGCTTGGTTTTCTGATTGCTCATTTGGTTTCCCGATCGGCCGAAACCTGGTTCGATACGCTGATGAAAAGGGCGCCATTGGCTAAGGTTATTTACTTTTCGGTAAAGGATCTGATCACCGTCTTTTTTGGAAAAGAGGAGAAGATGGGGAAGCCCGTAAAGGTGCTCATGCAGCGCGACCCTATTCAATATCGCTTCGGATTCCTAACCCATGAAAACCTTTCACAGTTCGGTTTTGACGAGAATATGATCTCGGTTTACCTTCCTTTTTCGTATGGATTGATGGGAACGCAGGTGACCGTAGATAAAAAGGATGTTGAATTTTTGAACATTTCATCTTCCGAATTGATGAAGTTCATCGTGTCGGGGGGAATAGTGCAAAAGGCCGAAGGCCGGTCAGATTCAGAGACCAGCCAGTAGTTCAACCACATCCTTTTCCTTCGGTGTGGCCGGAATGAGTACGTTTTTCATGCCCCTCGAAGACAAAAACTCGGCCGTTGTATTTCCTATCGCTATGACCTTCTTGTTGGAAATATCGGCCGAACTCAGGTAGTTTTTGGCGTTGGAAGGACTTGTTAGGAAAACGTGTGTTGTGTTCGGGATCTCCACTCCATCAGCCTGAACTGTCCTATACACAGCAACAAAATTCGATTGAACAGAAGGAATCGCATTTCGTATCTTCTCCGAACCGCCTTCAGCGCCTACAAAAAGCACCGTCCCGCTTCCCACGGTTCGTGCAAGTCGGTCGGCCAGTTGATCCATGTTTCCCGAATCGCCTACAAAATCGGGGAAGACCCCATACTTGTTCAGGGTTTTGGCCGTTGCTTCACCAACGGCTCCGATCCTGGTTTCATCGTTCGGGGCATATGAACTGAGTAGGATCTTTGCTCCGTTCGAACTTGAAAGGAAGATCCAGTCAAAAACGCCTTCGATCTTGAATGGAATTGCTTCTATCCTTATCAGTGATCGGTCGTAAACCGTCCAGTCATTTTTCGTTAAATAGTTGAGCAGAATGCTGTCTGCTGCCAATTTTCGGGATATGAAAATGGAGCGTTTCATGCCCTTAGATCCAAGACGGTCTTCTGTGCCAATTGCTCAACATCCGTCCCAAAATTCTCCGAATATCTTACAGGTGCATCCCAAGCGTTGGCAACACAGGCCTTCACGCTTAATATCCCATGCACAAGTTGACAATAAGCCCCCAATGGCAATTGACAGCCGCCTTCAAATAGGTTCAATATTCTTCGTTCAACAGCAATTCTAGCGGCAACATCGGCCACGTTCAGCTGGTTCACAATTCTCCAAAGTTCAGCATCAACTTCTCTGATCTGTAGTCCGAGCACACCTTGCGCTGGAGCAGGAATGAACACTGATGGATCGAGTTTTAAAACGCGGAATTCTGAAAGGTCCAACTCCAAACGGGCAACACCTGCAGCCGCAAGCATGATGGCATCATATTGTGCTTCGCGAAGCTTGTTGATACGGGTAGGCACGTTTCCTCTAAGGTCTTTTATCTCTACATCGGGCCTGAAATGAAGTAACTGAGACTTTCGTCTTGCAGAAGAAGTGCCGACCGAGGCGCCCTGTTTCAGCAGAAATTTTCCATCCTCATCAACAGCGTTCTTTCTGATGAGGATGATGTCCGATGGATCCTCCCGTTCCGAAACGGCCGCAATCACCAGTCCTTCAGGGTGTTCGGTGGGCAGGTCTTTATGAGAATGGACGGCCAGATCAATTTCGCCTGACAATAATTTCTCCTCCAATTCCTTTGTAAAGAATCCCTTGCCTTCCATCTTATCGAAACTCAGGTGCTGGATCATGTCGCCCTGCGTTTTGATTATACGGATCTCTACTTCCTGTCCAAGCGCTTGCAATTGTGCTTCCACACGGTGTGCCTGCCATAGGGCAAGGTCGCTTCCCCTCGAACCTATTATTATCGTTCTGCTCATCCTTTCAACATGATCTCCTTGGCCATTTTCATCGGCACACTTATGTATTTCTTCTCCATGTAATCCATCATCTTCTCCAACACCTCGCGCGATCTCGGGTCCAATTCTTCGAGTTCCTTATTGAACACCTGCTTGGTGGCGCGTTCACGTATCTGCTTGACCACCATCGGAATCTCCTGCATGGAGAGTTCAACTTTGCGTTCGCGGAGAAGCTGTTCAAACTCCTTCATCTTGTCGGCAATCAGTCGTTTGCAAACTTCGAGCTCTTTTTGGCGCTGATCGAGGTTTCTGCGTGCCTCTTCCTTCAGACTTTCGATGCCGATGTAGCGGATGTTGTTCTTGCGCACCACTTCCTGTTCCATATCGCTTGGAACGGCCAGGTCAACCACCACCTTCTGCGAGAGGTCGCTGCCGACAAGTTGGCGGTAAAGCCGGTTGTTGATGATGGGCTGCGATGCACCGGTACAGGTGATCAGAATGTCGAACGGTTCGTTGAAGTGGGCCAGTTCGCTGAGCGGTCGGGCGGTGCCTTTGAGTGTGGCTGCCAACTCCTGTGCTTTTTCGAGCGTCCGGTTGAATACCGTCACCTTACCGAAAGGTGCCTTGCGCAGGTAGAGACCCATGCTCTGGTTGGTCTGTCCTGCGCCTATCATCACGATGTGTGGCGCATGGGGAATCTCCTGTTCGCGCATTTTTCGGTAGGCCAGCGACACCACCGAAACGGGGTGCTGTGCGATCTGGGTCTGTGTGTAGATGAGCTTAGCTGTTTCGATGGCCGAACGGACAAGCAATCGCAGGCGGTCGCCCGTCAGGTTCAGTTTCTGACATTTCTCGTAGGCTTCACGCACCTGTTTGATGATCTCTCGTTCGCCCACTACCAACGAATCGATGGAGCTGGAAACATAGTACAGATGCTGCAACGAGCGTTCGCCTTCAAAGGTGGTACTGTGCTCAGTTGCCCATTCTATCTCGTCCGGTCCCCAAGCTGGGTTGAACGCCTGAAAGAACTTTCGCCTGAAATGCTCATCCACTCCGTGTGGAGACACCAACATGAATTCAACGCGGTTGCAGGTGGAAAGGTAGAGCAGTTCGTCCAGTTCCAACGCTCTTTTCAGATGCGAGAGCCGCGCCTCCAGTTCATGGTCCTCCACATGAAGCCGCCCGATGTCTTTCAACTCGGTGGTCTTGTGGGTGAACGCAATTGTACTGAACTGCTCCATCGAACGTTTCCTGTTTCGCTGCGCGAAGATCGGTCAGCGTTCTGTTTGGGTTGTCATGGAAATGTCATGGAACTGAAAAGGCCGCCCAGCATTTACACGGAACGGCCTTTCGGTTCAATGATAAAACAATTATTTCTTCAACAGATCTCGGATCTCGGTAAGTAATTGCTCTTCCTTAGTTGGTCCGGCAGGCGCTGGTGCGGGAGCAGGAACCTCGTCCTTCTTCTTGGCGGCATTCATGGCCTTTATCAACATGAATATGGCAAAAGCTATGATGATGAAATCGAAGGTGACCTGAAAGAAGTTACCGTAGTTGATGGTGACGGCTGCGGCTGTTTCTACTCCGTCTGCCCCAACAACGGCATCGGCCAGAACCATTTTCAGATCGGTGAAGTTGACCCCTCCGATCAATAGACCTAATGGTGGCATGATCACATCGCTGACGAATGACGCTACGATCTTGCCGAACGCACCACCAATGATGATACCAATGGCCATGTCCATTACATTGCCTCTCATTGCAAACTCTTTGAATTCTTTTAGCATGATGTTAAGTTTTACTTGGTTTAGACAAGAAAATTAACGGAATCTGAAATTCTGGATAATCGTTCGAAATGGAAGTTATCACCACGCTATCAGGTAGCGTATTTTTGGCACATGAACCGAATTACCGCGCTCCTTTTTTTCTGCCTGCCCACATGGCTTTTCGCTCAGCCAGAACTCACCCTTACAGAAGCTAGCCGCGTCAGTCTGGTGACGTGTGGGCCTGGAACCGAGCTTTACGAAGCATTCGGCCACACGGCCATCCGCGTCAGCGACCCGACCATCGGCCTCGATGTGGTCTATAACTACGGCACCTTCGATTTCGATCAGCCCAACTTCTATTGGAATTTTGTTCAAGGCCGGTCGATGTATATGCTGGCCGTGAACCGCTATTCCAACTTCATCCGTTCGTATGAATACTACAATCGTTCGGTGCGCGAGCAGTTTCTCAACCTCACCTTAGAGCAACGACAGGCCCTGTTGGACAAGTTGCTTTGGAATGCCGAGCCTGAGAACCGCGAATATCTCTACGACTATTTCTTCGACAACTGCTCAACACGTCCGCGAGATGTGATCAACGAGGCCCTTGGCAACAGCATAGAATTCGATTCGACCCATTTGGGCACCGACCATCTTTCCGTAAGGCAACTTACGGACATCTATATTCTGAAAGAACAGCCGTGGGGCGACCTTGGCATTGACCTTTGTCTTGGGGCCGTGATCGATGCGCCTGCTACGGCCATGCAATACATGTATCTGCCCGAGGAACTGGAAAAGGCATTCGATCACACCTACATTCAGCGCAATGGGCAGCGCATTCCGTTGGTCTCAGAAAAGCAGGAAACATTTAAGGCCAGTCAGGTTTTTATGCCCAAAAGTATGTTTGTGCCTCAGACCGTGTTTGTGGGCATTCTGCTTTTCAGCGCTGTGTTTCTCACCATTTTCCGCGTTGCGAAACGTTCGACCCGAATTTTTGACGGACTCGTTTTCATGATCACCAGCTTCATCGGCTGGAACGCGATCTTCCTCTGGTTCTTCACCAACCACTTTTCGGCCGATTACAATTGGAACTTGCTTTGGACCTTGCCTACAAACGCCATATTCGGCTATGCCCTGCTGAAGAAGGAACGCCCTGCTTGGACCAGACATTATGCCTTGTTCCTAATTGTGCTTTATGCTGGCTTATTGGTGGGTTGGAATTTTGTGCCGCAATTGCTGCATCATTCGCTGCGGTTCATGGTGGTTCTTCTCTTGTTTGTGGCCGTTGGCGTATTCAGAACAAGTGGAACTAAGCTGAAACAGAGTTAAGAGAGCGGGTTCCTTTCTATTGATATTCGATAATCTTCCTCGCGTTTGTTGTAGAAGAATTTCTTTCGAACATCAGCTTCCGAAGCTTCATAGAAATAAGAAACATGCTCTATCTTCTTTGGATCCAAACGATCGGCCCAACTGACCGTGAACGAGTATTTCTCGTTTGCTAAGTGCTGCGAACGTAAATGTTCGAGCATGCGCTGAAGCACCTCGATCGAGCTGGTCCCTTTGGTCTGATGAAGCAGAAAAACCGCACCGCTCCGCGCGTTTCTGGTGTAAAGGTCGAGGCGGATGCCGTGATCTACATCATCAATGTCAACATGATAATCGAAATGAACGGTGTTTCTGTTGTCATCAAACACCAGCGTGATTATCTCGCTTTCCAAACCAAACCTGTCGTCCTTTTTTCTCATTGTCGTGTATCTGCAAAATTACGTCTTGGAAACAACAAGAAAACTGAAAGCTGACCTGCCTTACTGGCAGCCTAGTTCGTGTGCTGATTTTGGGTCATTGTTCGGAAAGCAAAAGCCTGAAGGAATGGAAGCTGGAACATAACGTGCAAGATTCCGGTCGTAAAGTCCATACTCAATGAAGGCCGTAATGGCATCTATTTCTGCGTTGCTAAGAGCAAGGGGATGAAAACCAGCCGCCAATTGAGATGTAGGCACCTGTGCGTTTTCTGGAACGGCCTTGTTCTTATAGCGCACCACTTCCTCTACCGAGTGAAAATTACCTCCGTGACCGTAGAATTTTGATTGAATCAGGTTGTATAACTGCGGGACTTTGAACTTATACCTGTCTTCTGCAGCGTTGGTGAATCCGCCTCTTCCCAAATTAGCGGCTTCATCGCTTGGGTCGCTGAGATACACGCCAGATCCATCCAATTTGTTCATGCCAAGTGCATAGAACTCCATCGAATTCAGGGCCGGGCCATTGTGGCAGGTGTAACACTCGGCCTTTCCGAAGAATAGAATGGCGCCTTCCTTTTCCTTGTTGCTCAGTGCAGTTACATTGCCGCCCAGCCATTTTTGAAATGGCGCTTCATTGGCCAAGATCGTTCGTTCGTAAGCTGCGATGGCCAAACCTGAGTAAACTTTACTTCTCAACGTATCATCGTCCAGATCTCCGAAGGCCGCACGATAAAGGTCTTTGTATTCTGTTTCTAGAAATAGCGATTCGGGCATGTTCAATCGGTGAACGGTCATACCTGCAATGGCCTGTGTCTCAGTACCTTCAAAGCCCAGGTTGTTCCAAACCTTTGGAGTCCCTGGCGTCCAGTTTGCTTCGGTTCCAACATTCAAGTGGGTGGCCCCGAACTGACCGTTCCATAGAATATTTGTCTGATACGCGATGTTCAAGGCCGATGGGGTTCGGATGGGTTGAATATCAAGGTCAGCAACGGTATAGTTGGTATTAGGGAATCGACCCTCGCCATGCAATCCGAAGCCACGGCC
>CAMCFW010000119.1 GCA_945874195.1 Chryseobacterium gleum | reverse complement strand
CTTCAATTCGGTCTTGTTGGCATTCTCTTGAATAGATAATACTGGACAATCTGATTGTGTAACCACCTTGAATGCGTTGCTACCTGCAAAAAATTCGGCCCAACCCGAAACACCGTGTGTTCCCATCACGATAAGGTCGGCATGTTCTTCATTGGCAATGCGCACAATTTCATCATAGACCCTACCTGAACTGACGAAATGCAAAACCTGCAATCCGGTCCGTTTCCTCAGCTTTTCAGATTCTTCCTGAAGCTTAAGCTGAGCCAATTCCATGTCCTTATACTCACTTTTTTGAGTCGTCACAAAAATGCCTCCATAGGCAGATGCATCCAAAATGTGAATGAGTATGATCTCGGCCCCAAATCGTTTGGCAAGGTCTGCCGCATGGTCTATGGCCACATTGGCCGCTTGTGAAAAATCTGTAGGAACAGCTATTCGGTTTACCTTGAATTCGTTGAACTTCATGTGTTTGATTTATATGCTAATGAAATTAAGATCAATAAGGTGTGAACGAAGTGGTGTCTTTCTTCAATGTCGGAATGATACTAAGAACCGGAATGTCAGAGCCGTTGATGATCCCTTGCGCTGCCGAACCAATGAAATAATCGGTAAAATCCTCTTCCTGCTGGGTCATTATCATGATCAGGTCGCCTTTCGATTTATTTGAATAATCGATGATGCTTTCCGCTAGACCTTGGCCTCCTTTAGTATCGCGAACTATCTCAGCAGTACAATCAACACCCTGCTCCATGATGTATTTCTTTACCTGATCAAGCTGTCGCGTCATTCGGTTCACTATGAACTCATCGTAGGTCATGAGCACCGATACGACTCTAATGATGGACCCGAAACGCTTGGCGAATTCAACCGATTTGGCCACCTTCTCCTTGGTCTCCTTGGTTAGATCCAGCGGAAGAATGATGTTCTTACAGCCCTTATGGTGATGTTTTCCTTTTATGGTTATGACCGGTTTGCGCGATTCGCGAACCACCCTCAATGCATTTGACCCGATGAATCTCTTTTTAAGGCTCGATGCTCCAGCTGTTCCCATTACAATGAACTGGGCGTTCAGTATATCAGCCGAATTTACGACCTGCTCGTAGATTTTGCCGTGAACCTGACTATAGCTTAGGTCTATTTTATATTCCGCGTTCTTCTCATTAATAAAATCCGCAAGCTTGGCAGAGGCCCGCTTTTCAAATTCGACCTTATCCTTCTCATCAAACAACTTACTCAACGAAAACTCTTCGGAGATCACATTCAAAACATGGATCTTGCTATCAAAAACCTTCGAAAGATTGAGCGCTTGTTCAAGAGCTATGACAGATTGCTCGGAATAGTCGATGGGAACTAAAATGATACCTGGTTTATCTTGATTATTCATAGATTTGATATTGCGGCTGCAAAGGTAAAAATAAAGGTATGGAGAGAATAGCAGAATCGGAACTAGTTTTAAACTCCGATGGTAGTGTCTACCATCTTAGGCTTCATCCAGAGCATATTTCAGATACGGTCATTCTTGTTGGCGATCAAGGGCGTGTAGGCAAGATCTCAAAGCATTTTGATTCCATTGAATTCAGCGGTCAGAATCGTGAATTCCTTACGCACACCGGTCAGTTGGGTTCAAAGCGCATCACCGTTCTTTCTACGGGCATAGGCACCGACAACATTGATATAGTGGTGAACGAACTTGACGCTCTCGTGAACATCGATCTAAAGGAAAGAAGAGTTAAAAAGAACCTCACGAAACTTAATTTGGTGAGGTTAGGCACGAGCGGGTCGTTGCAAGAAGACATTGCTGTTGACAGTTTTCTGCTCTCATCGCACGGTATCGGTTTTGACGGTGTGCTCAACTATTATGAAAAGGGATCTGAAGTGGAAGACACCGAACTCACTGATGCATTCATGCGACAGACGGGTTGGCTATCCACGTTTCCGCGACCTTATGTGGTTAAAGGGTCCGAAACCTTATTTGAGCTGCTGAAGAATGGAACCCAACAAGGCATGACGGCCACTGCAAGCGGTTTCTACGGTCCACAAGGAAGACAATTGAGGCTGAAACCAACAATTCCAGATCTGAACGAACGTTTGAGCAGATTCAGCCACAACGGTCTGCGCATAACCAACTTTGAAATGGAAACATCGGCTCTTTTCGGACTAGGAAAAGCCCTCGGACACGACTGTGCAACGGTTTGCGCCATCATTGCAAACCGCGCTAAGAAGGAGTATAGTAAGAACCACGACCTTACGGTTGAGCAACTTATTTCATTTTTGCTCGACAGATTGGGTTAAAATGAGAATAGGAATTGTTTGTTATCCGACCTTTGGGGGAAGTGGCGTGGTGGCCACCGAACTTGGGAAAGAATTGGCCCTGGAGGGTCATCAGGTTCATTTCATCACCTACGACCTTCCCGTACGGTTCGACCGATTCTTAGCAAATCTGCATTATCACGAAGTTCGAGTAAGCGATTATCCACTTTTCGATTATCAACCCTACGAACTCGTGCTTGCCAGTCGAATAGTGGATGTTGTGAAACACGAAAAGTTGGACATTCTACATGTTCACTACGCCATACCACATGCTTCGGCCGCATACATGGCCAGAGAGATCCTCAAGTCGCAGGGGGTTCACATTCCATTTGTCACCACGCTTCACGGTACAGACATCACTTTGGTTGGAAAAGACGCATCGTTTGAACCCGTCATCACCTTTGCCATCAATCAATCTGACGCGGTGACGGCCGTGTCGCTCAGTTTGAAGCAAGACACCTATCAACATTTCGCGGTGACGCGAGAAATTGAGGTGATCCCCAATTTTATCGATCTGAGCCGTTACGAAGGTTGTTCGACAGAAGGTGTGATAAAAGCTTTTGCCCCGAAAGGCGAAAAGATCCTGCTACATACTTCGAACTTCAGACCTGTGAAACGAGTTGAGGACGTGGTCAGGATATTTTCGGGTGTGAGGGCTGAAATACCCTTCAAACTTCTGCTGGCCGGAGATGGCCCCGAGCGACCTAAGATTGAAGCTCTATGCAGAGAATTGGGAACCTGCGATGATGTTCACTTTCTGGGAAAGATCAAGAACATTGAAGAGGTCTATTCGGTAGCTGATGTGTTCCTCCTGCCTTCAGAAACCGAGAGTTTCGGATTATCGGCATTGGAAGCTATGGCATCAGGAGTGCCCGTGGTATCATCTAACACAGGGGGGATTCCTGAGATAAATGAGCATGGGGTTACAGGCTGTGTGAGCAACGTGGGGGATGTGGAGGACATGACAAGACATGTTCTTCGAATGTTGAAGGATCAAGCATTCATGGAAATGCTGAAGCAAGGGGCTTTGAAAAAAGCGAAGACCTTTAGCAAGGAAAACGTCATTCCGATCTATGAAGACCTTTACGACCGGGTTCTGAAACAACACCGGACTTAATACTTCAGCATTGCCACCAGATCGGCCATTCTGTTCGAATAGCCTGCTTCGTTATCGTACCATCCCACCACCTTCACCATCTTTCCTATCACTGAGGTCAGGTCTGCATCGAACACACAACTGTGCGGATTTCCGATAACGTCTGAAGAAACAATAGGGTCTTCGGTATATTCCAAAATCCCCTTTAATGAACCAGCAGCAGCTGCTTTTCTAAAGAGCTCATTCACCCCTGCTTGATCAATATTAGACCGTACAATGCAGGTAAGGTCGGTCAAAGAGCCATTTATGACAGGAACTCGGATTCCGGCTCCTCCCAAATGTCCTTCGAGGTGCGGAAAAATCTTTCCCATTGCTTTGGCAGCGCCTGTGCTTGTTGGAATAATTGAATTTGCAGCCGCACGCGCCCTTCTTAGGTCTTTGTGTGGCGAATCGTGAAGGTTTTGGTCACCCGTATATGAATGAATGGTTGAAACGAAGATGCTTTCCACATGCACGGCATCTTCCAAAACTTTGACCATTGGGGCAGCACAATTAGTGGTACACGAAGCGTTGCTGATGATACTATCTGTAAGATCAACCAAATGATCGTTGACGCCCAGAACCACAAATGGAATGGTGTTGTCGTTGGCGGGAGCCGAAATGATGACCTGCTTGGCTCCTGCAACCAGGTGTTTCCCAGCTGTTTCTCTGGTCAGAAATCTACCTGATGACTCTATCACCACATCCACCTTCAATTCGTGCCATGGCAAATTGGCCGGGTCGCTCTCTGCATAAACTCGGATCTCCTTTCCGTTTATCCTAATTCCTTTTTCGGTACTTGACACTTCGCCTTGAAACTGTCGATGTACCGAATCGTACTTGAACAGATGTGTAAGCGTCTTCACGTCAGTAAGGTCGTTGATGGCAACCACCTCCACATTGTTTTTTGATTGTAAGGCTCGAAGGGTTATCCTCCCGATACGGCCAAATCCGTTGATTGCTACTCTGATCATTGCGATGTATATAAGTGAATAAAAAAAGCCTCCCGAATATCGGGAGGCTTTTTAAGAAAGAACTGAACTAAGATCAGTTTCTTACAATTTTCTTTACAATTAGATTATTACCTACCGTAATACGCAGATAGTAGATTCCGACATTGAACTTAGACATATCGAGATCAACCCTATGATTTCCGCTGCTCAATTCTCGTGATAGGATGGATCTTACGCTCCTTCCAAGAACATCCACAACTTCCATGGTCACGTCTGAACCGTCAACAAGGTCAAGTGAAATACTTGTCATGTCTGATGTCGGATTCGGAGCAATTGACAGTCCTATCATCTGCTCCAGATCTTCCATTCCAAGCGGGCTTGCTGAAAGCGTAATATCATCGATATAGAAGTTATTCGATCGTCCGCCCGAGATCCAACGGAACTTGATGCGAACATTGTTGTTGTTTGAAAATGACCCCAAACTCACATCGAAATCCATCCACGGACTCTGTGAATTCGGAACATAGCTTTGGTTAACTAATCCAGCATTACAAAGGTCGAATCCGGAGATTGTTTCTCGCAATGACCAAGTTTCACCACAATCGTCCGAAGCCATGATACGAAGCTCATCGCTAGGCGTATTGTCAACAGCGGCACCGGAATATCGGAACTTCAATGTTGCGTTGCTCACGGTAGAAAGGTCGTAAGATGGGCTGATCAATTCGTCAACTTCACTGGTCTGATTGTCCAAGTTCACCATTCTAACTGATTCCGAGCCTGTGCTTCCACCATCTAGGCCAGTGAACCACTCCCATTTGTTCACGGAATTATCGCGGTTGAACACAACGTAATTGCTCAGAAAACCACTTTCTCCATAAAAGCTGTCCACATAACCCCAATCATTCTGAAATTGAGCGGTATTTGAACTTACTATCACCATGTCGTTCTCAGTTCTTGTGTTAGAACCAGCCGTGTTCGAAACTTGCAGACTAACATCATAGGTTCCTGGATTGTCATAGATCACGTTCGGTGAAGGATCTGTGTCCGTTGCAGGGTTACCTCCTTCAAATGTCCAGAGGTAGTTATCAACCGTTCCGTTGTACACACTCTCCTCGAAATTCACACTCTCGCCAGCACAGATCATCTGCTGAGTTGCAAATCCACCCGATTGCTGGAAATAGAAAAGAGAAATAGGAGCGCAATCTGGTTGTGTGTAAGGGTCGGCAACTCCGGTCAGTTCCAAATTTTCGGCCGAGATCAGGTATGAGCGAATACCTGGCCCGGTTCCATCGCCATGAAGCGTAAAATCCATTCGATCCTTCTGACCAAGTGTAAACGTATTCTGACATACGTCTGAAGAATAGTCCATGTAGTTGCTGAACATCTCTCCGTCAGGGTTTGCGGGATCGCATCCTGGAAAATTATATGGCGTGGAATAGTTAGTTGACGTGCCACCAAACTGACCCAAAAATGCTGGGTTGTTTCCGCAGACACCGTAATTCGGTCCATTATGCACTGGCGTGTCCAACACGTTATCAGATCCGCACTGGTCGTCTCCCCAAATGTGTATAAGGCTAAGCCAGTGACCAACTTCGTGGGTTGCTGTTCTTCCTCCACTGCTTCGGGTGTCGATATTAGAAGCAATGACGGCAATTCCATCTGTGGATAGCAATCCAGATGCAGGGAACTGAGCATAACCCAGAACCATTCCTCCTCCTTCTACCTCCATATCAATGTTGCTCACCACCCACACGTTCAGGTAACTGTAGGCATTCCAATAACTCTCGGCCTTGAACCCTGTTTGATTATTGGCATCGTTGGTCTTCGATGTGAGTACCCGAACAACGCCATCGGTGCAATTTCCGAGTGGGTCTTTGGTGGCCAATCTGAACTCGATATCACAGGCTGCGGGCACATATTTTCCTTGCTGATCAAGAATGGTGGTTATTGGCCAAAGCCCTGCCTGAAGTGCGTCTGTCACGTATCCAAGACCATCGGTGGCCACTTTCACACGGTGATCATCCTCACTGTTGTCATATTGCGCACTCAATCCAGCACGTGAATTAATGGCTGAAGCCAGCGCCATGGCAATATCTGAAGTATCATCTCCATTAGAAATATTGACCTCTACCACCTCATCAAAAAACGCGGCCAGAGAATCAGAGAAATTTCCTGACCCATTATTGAAATGGAACGCGAAATCTACTCCATATCGATTACTCACCCTTATGTAAGACAGCGGGGAGACGTAATCCACAATGGAGGCT
>CAMCFW010000118.1 GCA_945874195.1 Chryseobacterium gleum | reverse complement strand
GGTGGCAGCGTTACCAACTGGTTCAACTACACCGAATCGAACTACAAGCTAGCTAAGCCACTCAACTTCATAGCCGAAGTAGGAGGCGGGCTCGTGTTTTTGGACAAGCAATGGCGTCCGTTTGCCGAATACCGCTACAATCCCATCTTTTTGGAGGGGAGTGTTCATGTAGGACTGATGTATTTTCCGAAATGGAGGTCGAGCAACCGCGAAAACTGTCCTGCGTACTTATAACAATAGAAAAACTCTACTAATGAAAACCAGAATAGCCCGTTTATTCCTACCGGCCCTGCTTGTGGTCTTGACAATCGTATTCACCGATTGTAGCAAGCAGCGAATTGCGGCCAACAGTTATTCATCGCCCGATGAGTTCATGTATGAAAACCGTCCCGAGGAACAGGAATTTGAGATAGATGGCGATGGCGATGGCCCCATTATCGGCAATCAGGGCACGCGGCTGTGGCTCGATTCGTCCATCTTCATGTTCACCAACGGCAATGCGGTTTCGTATCCCATCACCATCAAACTCATTGAGGTGTATACGCCCAAGGACATGATGCTCTACGAACTGCCCACCGTGGCTCAAGGCAACATGCTGGTCACTGCCGGAGAGATCCGCGTAAGGGCGTTCAAGGATGGAGAAGAACTCGTGTTAAGACCAGGAAGGGTCTATTATGCCCAAGTACCAAATTCTGATCCTGTTGCTGAAATGTCCATCTTCTATGGGCAGGAAACAGGCGATATTCTGGATTGGTTCGACAATGCCTCGTCAGTCAGTAGCAATCCGGGCATCGACAGCTTGGAGTGGATCGCTCCGAACACTGATTCAATCGGGGGCCCATTCGGTAATCCGGGCATTGGCTATGACCTCTTTGTTCCGACCATGGGTTGGGTCAATTGCGATTATTTCTACGGAATGAACCCCGATTCGCTCACCACGGTCAGTTATGAATCGGAAGATGACAATTTGGACAATGTGGTCATTTACCTGTATTTCCCCAACATCGGCTCCATCATGCAGGTCTATGGTCAGCAATCTGGCCTTGTGCCAATTGGCGAACCGGTCATATCCATCTGTGTCGCCATGAACTCGGATGGCAACTTGGCACATCACTACGAGGAGTTCGTCATCACCCCCGACCATGTGGTGCAGGTGACCATGACCGAGATATCGGAGGCCGACCTGCTTGCTCTGTTGGCGGGCCTGTAAAATCCTTTCTCTGGTGCTGGTCTAGTCTTTATGAAATAAGACCTCTGATATCAGACTCAGATATTCATCGCTGCGATGGCTTCGATTGCTCGCGCCACGCCATGTTCCTGTTTCATGGCCTTGCCTAGGCGATCGGCATGGATGGATATGGATGCTGCCGAGGTCACAGCCTCGATCTGCGCGGCCAGTTGGTCGGCACTTAGGCCATTGCGCGTGAGGCATTTTCCACTTGCACCAGCCTTTTCTAGCAAACGGCCCCAATAGGGCTGATCGAATCCATGGGCCACCACCACAGATGGCTTTCCGGCCAACAGCGCGGCCTGTGTGGTTCCCGCGCCCCCGTGATGAACGATGGCCGAACAAAGCGGAAAGACAACGGAATGTGGTGCGCGACCGATGAAATGAATGTTCGGGTCGGTTCCGAATGAATGAGCACTGAGGTCTGTTTGAATGATCGTCCGCTGGCCCGAAAGCTTGGCGGCATCGATCATCAGCCTCGTGGAGTTCTCAAGGTCGAACTGCGTGCAGGAACCGAAGGTCATGTAAACGGGAGGTTCTCCGCTTTGGATGAAGCGCTTCAGGTCTTCGGGCATCTGCTGATCGGAAGGCGGTTCGGGAAGGTTGAGGAAACCTGTGACATGAACGGAGTCATTCCAATCCTTCATTCTATGTGTAAGTAATGGACTTGCAGCTATAAGTGTCAATTTATTGGAAGTAAATAGTTCGTGTTGCAGGCTTTTGATAGGGGGAATTCCCTGCCGTCTTCGGATGGCCTGTGCAGATCGGAACCAAAGCCGCGTGGAGACCTTATCGCCCATCCACCACATCAAGGCATTGATGGTGGTTCCGAGGTCTGTTCCCAAGGGGGAAATGAACTTGGATCGCACTACCAAAGGGGTCAGCACCAACGGAATGCGCGGACAGTGGTATTTCTGGCTGGCGGTGAGCAAGGTGTGGCAGGCCGCGTGACCGATAACCAGGTCATTCTCGCGGCAGAGCTTTTCGGAGGCTGAGTACATGGCTTCGGCAAACGGGTCGAAGTACAGTTTCAGCAAGGTTGAATATTCCCTGAACGAACCGGGCTTGGCAGCAATGGCGTAGGGGTTCACGTCCGTGCGAGCGCTGATGCCACCGTTTGCCTCAATGAGCTCGATTCCGTGCGTTTCTGATAGCGATGAATAGCTTTTCCCATCCACACTTGTATACGCCAACGTGACCTGATGTCCGGCCTGTTTCAGCCCAATGGACAGGGCAAGGAACGGCATGAAATCGCCATCGGTGCCCCAGGTCTGGAGGCCGATTCTCATCGCTTGAAGAATTCGTAAAGCGTAATGTTGAGGCCGATAAGTAGAAATCCGTAAATCGTATCCTCTACCGGAATAGTGAATAGACGTACGCCCATGTTCTCATTATCGTTGTACCACACCACAGGTTCTTCAAGCCCCGTTCCGGTCAGTATGCCGTTGACGATGAAGAAAGGAAGAAGGATCACCAGATAGGCGAGCACCAATCGTCCCCAATACGTCTTTTTCAATACTTTGAGATGCAGAAGCAGGAATGCCGCTGTGAAAATGGACGTGTAGAACGTATAGGCGCGGTCGCTATAGCGGATGGCCAAGGCGACAAGCACATAGACCAAGATGGTGGCGGCATGGCGTGCGAAGAATTCGAGGGGGTCCTTCTTTATGAAGTAGTTCAGCACCTCGTAGGTGAATACGCTGCAATAGGGGATGCAAATGAAGAACAGGACCTCTTCGATGGGAAGGTTGAACGCACGGATCCCTGTAACATACTGTTCATTGAATCCCCAAATGCCTTGAGTGGTGAAAATGCTGTCCCAGATAAGGAAGAGCACCGCAGGAAGGAGCAGGGCAGGGAAGAGGGCTTTCCATTTTGTGTAGAACTGCAACCGTCCCTCAAATGAGAATGCCAGCGGAACCGCAACCGAACAGAGGTTTATGAGGAGGTAGGTATAGGACAATTGTCAATTGATAAATAGTGACGAGTGACTGGCGATGTGTGACGAGATTTCAAGAGTTTGGCAGTTTTTCACTTATCGCTCGTCACTTTTCACACGTCACTTAAAACTTAAAGTACTTCAACGGCACGATCAGCATTCCGAAGCATTCCCCGTCTTCTTTTTCGGTGTGCTTGTGGTGAGCGAAATGGGCACGTGCCAAGCCTTGAAGGTAGCGGTTCTTGATCTTGCTGCGGGTGCCCCATCGGTTGTGGATCACCACTTCGTGCACGGTCACGTAGGCAATGCCGTAGAACAGGATCCCCAACCCCATATAGAAGCGGAAATCGAATCCGGCCATCACCCCGAACTGCATGTTCAGCCAACTTGGAATAGCGAATACGAGCGCGAACCAGTCGTTACGTTGGAAGAATCCGTCATGGGGCTGATGATGGTCGCGGTGAATGGCCCAACCGAAGGTGTGCATCACATACTTATGCGCGAACCACGCCACGAATTCCATGAACCAGAATGCGGCAACGACCCAAAGTATGTTGATGACGATTTGCATTTTTTTTGAGTGACGAAGGAATCAGGAAAAGAGAGACAAGAGATATAGAGATAAGGGATTAGCGATGAACGATTGGCGATTGTGTTAAGTAAGAAGCCCTATCTCTTGTCAACTCTATCTCTTGTCTCTCATCTCAAAGTTTCCCCTGCTCCTCCGCATTCTTGATAAAGTTACGCACCCGAGTGTTGAATTCCTCGTTTTTTGAGCTGTTCAATTGGCTTAGAACGAATGCCTTGTCCGCCTCTTTCTGACCGCTGTAGCCTAAGAAAGTCGGCAGATGTGTTTGAATGGTCAGTCGAAGAAAACGCAGTTCGAGGTTCTTCGGGTCAATGGTAATGGACTTCTCCAACTGTTCCTTCCCATCGTTGAAATAGCCCATCTTATTGAACACGTTCGGGTCGTGGCGCGCCATTCCCAGCTCAACAGCTCCTTTGTAGCCCAATAGCAGATTGCTCTTGCTAATGTCGGCCTTTTCGAACAGCCCATGAAAGCGAAGGCACACGGCTTCGGTCTTGAACACCTCTCCGATGTTCTTGCGGATGTCCGTAAGGAGGTCGTCCTGCGCCTGTGCAGCGCTGGTTGTGAGAAACAATGCCAGCAGCAGCGCTCTCATGCTACTAGATCAGGTTGAAACTATGACGGACGTAGGAGCCGAAAAGCAAGGAAAATTTCCGTGGGCTCGAAATGCTGATGCGTTCCTCAAGAATGCGTCCCGAAGGTGTGTTGGCGATCTTCTTGAAAAGTGCCGTGTAGTAGATGTAGGCGAGGTAAACACCGAAACGTGCTTTCTTAGGTAGCATCAGAATGCCTTCGTAGCCCGCATCAAAATCGGCCTGAATATCTGCTTCAATCAACTGCTTGGTCGCATCATCCAACTTGGAAACATCGATTCCCGGAAAGTAGGAACGCCCCAATTCGAAGTGATCGGCCTTCAGGTCGCGAAGGAAATTGATCTTCTGGAAGGCTGAACCGAGTTTCATGGCCGATGGCGTGAGTTCGTCATACAGGGCCTTGTTGCCTTCGGTGAACACCTTCAGACACATCAGCCCGACAACCTCGGCCGAACCAAGGATGTATTCCTCGTATTTCTCCTTCGTGAACTCCTGCTTGCGCAGATCCATTTCCATGCTGGCAAGGAATCGGTCGATGAGCGAACGTTCAATCCCGTAAGTGTTCACCACAAACTGAAAGCTGTTCAGGATCGGATTGAGCGATATGCGTTCGTCAATGGCGCGGTGGGTTTCATCCTTGAAACGGTTCAGCAGTTCCTGTTTCGGAAAATCGTGGAAGCTGTCAACGATCTCGTCCGAAAGGCGCACAAAGCCGTAGATGCCATGGATCGGGTTCACAAAATCCTTGTGCAGAAATTGAATGGCAAGCGAAAACGATGTGCTGTACGCGTTCGTGACCATGCGGCTGCATCGGTGAGATACACGGTCAAATAGAACTTTAGGGGATTCGTTCCTGCTCAACTTGTCTCAGTACTTTTTTCTCAGTTCCTTCTCAATCACCGCTGCCACCACCTGTCCCGATATGAGCGAGGGTGGTACGCCAGGGCCCGGAGTGGTCAATTGTCCCGCAAAGAAAAGGTTTTTCAGATGTTTATTACGTAGCGATGGCTTGAAAATGGCGGTTTGCATCAACGTGTTCGCCAATCCGAATGCGTTGCCCTTGTATCCGTTGTAATCGGTCTTGTAGTCGCGGTGGGCGTAGCTTCGTTTGTACACCACATGTTCCTTGATCCGTTCGCCCGTAATGTGCTCCATTCGGTCCATCACCAGATCGAAATAGCGTTCGCGAACAGCGTCATCGTCCTTCAGGTCCACCGCCACGGGGATCAGAATGAACAGGTTCTCGCAGCCTTCGGGCGCAACGGTGTCATCGGTTTTCGAAGGGGCGCACACGTAGAACAACGGATTGCTCGGCCATTGCTTGGTGTCGTAGATCTCGCCAAGGTGACGGTCAAAGTCGGTGTCGAAGAAAAGCGTGTGGTGGAGTAGGTGGGCCACCCGTTTTTTTACACCCACATAAAAGATCATGCACGATGGCGACAGCTGGCGGCTGTCCCAATACTTCTCCGAATAATTGCGGAACTCCTTTGGCAGCAACTGCTGGTCCACATGGTGATAATCGGCAGTGCCAATAATAACATCAGATAAAACTTCTTTCGTGTTGATTATTAAACCTTTAGCAATTCTATCGTTTGTGATTATTCTCTCAACTTCAGCATTGGTTTCAATCCTAACGCCCTGCTCCTTGCAGATGGTTTCCATCGCTTCGATGATCTTGAACATGCCACCTTGCGGATACCACGTTCCCAAGCTCCAATCTGCATAGTTCATCAGCGAATACATGGCGGGCGTTTCGCTTGGCTTCGCGCCAAGGAACAGCACGGGGAATTCGAGTATCTGAATGAGTTTCGGATTCTTGAAATGCTGACGGATGTGCGCGCTGATCGATTGGAACATGTTCAGTCGCAGGGCACTTGTCATCAAGCGGATGTCCATGAACTCCATGACCGAAAGGCCGGGTTTGAACACGAATTCCTTCATGCCCACGTTGTATTTGAATTCGGCCTCCTTCAGGAACTTCCGCAACTGGTCGGCCGCGCCTTTCTCCATGCGCTCCACGAGTTCGTATATCTCCTCCAAATTGGAAGGAATGTCCACGAAGTCCCCTTTGCCGAAATAGACGCGATAGGAGGGACTGAGCCTGTCCAGCTGATAGAAATCGGAAGCGGTATGGCCAAAACGCTGATAGAAATTCTCGAACACATCGGGCATCCAATACCAGCTTGGTCCCATGTCGAACACAAACCCATCTGCTGTAAACTGCCGTGCTCTTCCGCCAATGTCGCGGTTCTTTTCAAAAACGGTTACATCATGCCCATTTTTGGCACAACAGGCAGCCGCAGCCAAACCCGCAAAGCCAC
>CAMCFW010000117.1 GCA_945874195.1 Chryseobacterium gleum | reverse complement strand
GAGGCCACCGCCTCTTACCTCTGCGCTTTCAATTGCGCGGTCGGCATATTTGCTTGTGTTGACCTGTTTGTTAGGCGTTTGAATTTTGCTTTGAGCAAAGGCTGCCGAAAAAGCGACCGTCAGCATCAAAAAGCTGGTGTAGATTTTTTTCATTTTAACAGTTATTTATAAATAATAGGTTTGTTTTGGGCCCATCCTTTTTAATCTCAATGAACCGAGTTTCAAAGTTGGACGCGCAATTTACAGTTAAAAATTAAATAGCCCTGATCCAATTTTTGGATCAGGGCTATTTTTCACGTCAATTTTAATCGAATGTCATTCAACCGCCACTTTCTGTACTAGAACACCATCTTCAGTGGATATTCTTACCAGATAGAAGCCCGAGCCAAACTGACCGATATTCAAATTAAAGCTTGTGGTTGCGCTTGTGGAAGCTACTGTCTCGCCAAGCAAATTCAACACTTCCACCACATAGTCTCCTTTCTCTGCAATGTCTATGCGAACAAGGTCCTTTGTAGGGTTAGGATAGATGCTGATACCACTCAATTGTGGCACGTTTCCTATGCCAACGTTATCGGCCGTGATCAATCTGATGCCCGCTGCATTTCCATTTCCATACACCGCATCATTAGGAATATAGATCAAGGTTGCATTTCCTGGTTGAGGTACGGTGAGGTCATCCAAAATGCGGATATCGTTGGCGTTCGCATTGCTGAACATTTCCACACTTACATAGTATCCTTCAGGATCAGCTACAAATGGTTGTTCAAACAACACGGTCATCATACCCGCATCAACATGGGCCTGAGTAACATCGATAATATCGGTCTGCTCAAGCGGACTTGTAACATCATCAGCCGATACATCGCTGGTGTCGTGCACTGAAACAATGATTGAGCCTCCGGCAACAGTTGCAGCGGAAAGAAGGATCTCTACACCCTCGAAAGCCATTTGCTGAGATACTTCGTAATACGCCAAAAGCATGAATCCATCAGCGCCATCTGCAAAACTGTTGGTTCCAAGAGAACCGACATTCTCATATCCGGCCGGATGATTTCCAAGTCCGTCAAGGCTATACCGGTCGGTGGTCACTTCGAAATTTCTGAGATGAGTGTTATTTCCGAAGGTCCCACTTCCGAATGGTTCTTCATCCGACATGACCATGAACACGCCCTCATAAAGTCCAGGGAGGAGGGCCGAACTTGGGGTTGCCGATTCATCCATGTTGTAGGTTTCTTCAACCAATGCCGTTCCGAAAGTGGCATCGGAATAAAGAAGGCTGTTTGAATTGGAATCAAACAACTCGAATGACGAAGAAACGTTGGACTGATCATCGAACCCGAAATTGTAGAACTCGCCCCCTACATTCAAATCTGAAGGCAACTGGCTCTGAGGAATGCGACCATACTCTTCTCCTCCATTGGTATGTGACACAAAACTGGAGTTGACCACAAGATCGTTGGCCGGTTGTTCAATCACTTTCACATCGTCAATGAACCAGGCATAACCCCATGTTCCTGTCCAATGAAAACGGATCCAAACGGTGCCTTGGCCTCCTGCAGCGGCAGAGATGTTGATGCGTTTCAGCAACGGGTTGGATGCCAGACTTGTTGCATCGGCCAGATCCGGAAATACTTCAATGACATTGGGCATTCCGCTGATGTCCGTATCGGGTGTTAGGTCCGGCCATGTGACGCCATCGGTGCTGATGACCACGTAGCAGGCTTCATAGTTCCATCTTCGATACCATGTCTCGAACTCCAGAACTACATTGGTATAACTGGAAAGGTCGATGGAATTGATGGTTTGTAGCCACGAATCCTCTACACATGTACCGCCTGTCTCGCCACCATATTCGTCAGAATCGATCATGGCAAAACCATTGGCCGCAGAGGTTGATTGAATGGTTGCGATGGCGGCAGGTCCTCCAGCTGAAAGCCCTACGCCTACTTCCCACTCCAAATTGCACGTGGTGGGGTCGTAATCGTGTGTCCAAACGGAATTGGGGTCAGAGAAATCGTCCTCCCAGATAGGTCCTCCGCCTCCCGCCCTATTCGACATGGGTTCGTTCAGATGATTGTCAATACGCGGGGCAAGCCGTTTGCCATTTACCGCAGAATTTCCCATATCCGTTTTGGATTGAGAAAAAGCGCTTCCTCCGGCCACAGCCAGAGAAAGCACAGTTACGTAAAGCTTTCTCATGATTCTTGTAGTTTATTTTTCATTTGGTTCTGAAAGATACTGCAAATGTTAGCGAACTGGATAAAAGAATTTGCTCAGGAATCCACTAATTGGCGGCAGAAAGACAAAAAAAAGAGGGCCCTTGTCAGGCCCTCCTTATAATTTATGAAGCGAATATTCACTATTTCATTACCTGGATCCTTCTGGTTATAACCGCAGATTCATCGATGATCGAGATGATGTACTGTCCGTTTTCAGCATCCAATTGAATGTCTTTCTTGAATGTTGAAGTGATCACAATTTTCTCACTGTAAACCAAACGTCCGGTGAGGTCAACAACTGTGATGGTTGCATCAGAGTTGTCTCCAGTCATTTCAACGCGAATGGCGCCTGTGGTCGGGTTCGGATATAAGTTAAGATTGATGTCTTTCTCAGAAATTCCCAGCGGGCAGAAATTCACAACAATCGAATCAGTTGAGAACGCACACGCATCGCCATCAGAATTCAACGAGATCTGGTAGAATACCCACTCTCCCTCAAGCGGAGGCAGAGAATTTGCGCTCAGAACACCGTCAAGGTCATTATCCAAGTTGGTTGGAAAAGTGACTTCCGTAATGGTTACCGCTTGACCGTTGTTGCCACCTGAAGCACCAACGTGAGGGATGACAGCATAGGCGAATCCACCGTCACCGGTTTCTGAACCATCTGTTGCAAAAACAACGCTCTCTCCTGTACAAAGCGTAGCTGGAGAAACTGATTCATCAACATCTCCGGCCGCGCATGGTCCTTCTGGGGCGCAGGTCGCTGGGTTCTGACCACATACAACTGTCGGGTTACCATTGTCAACAGCAAGTGAGGTAGTACAGTTGACCTGAGCCGGGGCATTCCCTGTGGAAGTACCCATTTCGTTGATAATGATCTTGTAAGTACCACTTTGGCTGGCAGTCCAAGCAATTGAACACTGAGTAGCGTGCGTATTTCCAGAAGTACCGGAAGCAACGTTGTGCGCATCGATGGTCGTTCCATCAGGAGCAAGAATGGTGATCTCTGGAATCCATGCTCCAGCATCGAGACCTGAACACATATCGAACACATAGTCAAATCCTGCTTCAACGTCAGTCAACGTGTAAGCCTCAGAACCATAAATACCTATGGTTGTGAAACCCGCGTCAGCAACGTTACAAACGGATTCCACCGCATCAAAACATGGCGCTGCACCGAGATCATTCCAAGTATCGGCCGATGCTGTACATGGCGTTGGACCTCCACGTAGACCTGATTCCACTTGCGAAGGAACCGCAGTTACCGGACCAGCCGCGCTCAGAACGGTAATTCCGCCTTCGTACGTTGCCTTCTTGTTTCCAATCAGTTGGTTACTCTGGGCAAATGCCACAGAGCTTACGAGCACAAGCCCAATCATTGTGTAAATTTTTCTCATATCAGTTTATTTTATTGGTTAGTTGGTGCAAATATGGTGAATCGAAAAGGTTATTCCGTTGGTGATGTCTATGCTTCGGTTGTTTCTTTGCTATAACTTTCAATAGATGGACAGGTGCAGATCAGATTCCGATCGCCCACTGCGTTGTCAACTCTTCCTACCGATGGCCATACTTTCGATTCTGACACAAATGGAAGCGGGAACGCTGCTTTTTCTCTCGCATAAGGGTGACTCCATTTGTCGGAAATGACCATTTTGGCCGTGTGAGGCGCATTATGAAGTACATTATCTGTCAGATCTGCCTTTCCCTGTTCAATTTCAAAGATCTCGTTCCTAATGCTCAACATGGCATCAACGAATTTGTCCAATTCGGCCTTCGATTCACTTTCGGTGGGCTCCACCATCAGGGTTCCGGCCACAGGAAACGAAACGGTAGGCGCATGGTATCCATAATCCATGAGCCGCTTGGCTATGTCGCCTGCTTCAACGCCTGAATTCTTTTTGAAATCGCGGCAGTCCAAGATCATTTCGTGGGCCACGGTATTGTGCTTTCCACTGTAAAGGATATTGTACGGGCCTTGCAATCGGCTCTTCAGGTAATTGGCGTTCAGAATGGCGTATTCGGTACATTTCTTTACTCCTTCGGCACCTAGCATTTTAATATATCCGTAGGAAATAAGCAGAATGAGCGCGCTACCCCAAGGGGCTGCCGAAACTGCCGAAATGGGTTGAGTTCCCCCGATCGGCACCACTGAATGACCAGGAAGGAAAGGCGCCAAATGCTTGGCCACTCCGATGGGTCCCATGCCCGGACCTCCGCCTCCATGTGGAATGGCAAAGGTCTTATGCAGGTTGAGGTGACAAACATCGGCTCCGATCAGGCCCGGATTGGTGAGTCCGACCTGTGCGTTCATGTTAGCACCGTCCATGTATACCTGACCACCATTTGCGTGAATGATCTTCGTTACTTCCTGAATAGTTTCTTCGAAAACCCCATGTGTTGACGGATAAGTGACCATGAGACACGAAAGATTCTTAGAATGCTCTTCGGCCTTGGCTTGGAGGTCGGCCATGTCGATATTTCCGCTGTCGTCACATTTCACAACGACAACTTCCATTCCGGCCATTACGGCACTTGCAGGATTGGTTCCGTGAGCAGAAGCCGGGATCAGCGACACATTCCGATGCCCGTCTCCGCGGCTTTTATGAAACTGATCGATCACCATCAGTCCTGCATATTCGCCTTGGGCGCCCGAATTTGGTTGGAACGAAACGGCTTCGAACCCGGTGATCTCGCAAAGGGCCTTTTCCAATTCGTTGAAAACGATCTGATATCCCTTGGTCTGATAAAGCGGAACGAACGGATGAATGTTGGCAAATTCAGGAAGACTGATCGGGTAAAGCTCGCTTGCAGCGTTCAATTTCATGGTGCACGAACCAAGCGAGATCATGGAATGCACCAAGGAAATATCCTTGTTCTCCAATCGCTTTATATAGCGCATCATTTCGGTTTCGGAATGATAAGAGTTGAAAACCGGATGTTTCAGGATCGCGTCTTTCCGAAGTTGTGCTGAACCGATGGAACTGACCTCATTGCTAAGTTCCTCACGCTTCACATAGATCGGGTCGCAGTTGGCTGCAAGTGTGAATACTTCAAGTATCTTCTGGATCTGCCCCAGATCGGTTGTTTCGTCCAAACTTATGGCCAACGAGCGATTGTCAACGTACCGGAAATTGATCGCTTCTGATTCAGCTATTTCCTTGATCTCGGTTACCGTAACCCCGGTCGGTGGAACCACATGAATGGTGTCGAAATAGGAAGAGGTCTTGATCTCGTAACCCACGGTTTTCAATTTTGCCGCGAGAATGGCCGTTTTCCGATGGATGTTCGTTGCAATATCTCGCAGGCCTTTGGGGCCATGGTAAACTGCATACATGCTTGCCATGATGGCCAAAAGTGCCTGTGCGGTGCAGATGTTCGAAGTGGCACGGTCGCGCTTGATGTGCTGTTCTCTCGTCTGCAACGCCATTCTTAGGGCCGGATTTCCCTGCGAATCGATCGACACCCCGATGATCCTTCCGGGAATGACACGTTTGAATTCGTCCTTAGTGGCAAAAAAAGCCGCATGAGGCCCACCATAACCGAGCGGAACTCCGAAACGTTGTGTGTTACCAACAACGACATCGGCACCCCACGAACTCGGGCTTTTCAGCAGCACAAGGCTCATGATATCTGCCGCCACGGCCACATAGGCCCCAACGGCATGCACCTTTTCGGTGAAGACTGAAAGGTCTTTCACTTCGCCACTGACCGAAGGATATTGAAGCAACGCACCGAAAAACTCATCCGAAAGATGAAGCGTTTCATGATCGCCTATGATCAACTCTATGCCCAATGGCGCAGATCGGGTTTGCAGCAGATCTATGGTCTGTGGAAAACAATCAGAAGAAACGAAGAACTTGCTCACTCCACGTTTGGTTGCTTCGCGCGAACGCGAATTGAAAAGCATGATCATGGCCTCGGCCGCAGCAGTGGCCTCATCCAGTAACGAAGCATTCGCAATTTCAAGGCCGGTAAGTTCGCATATCATGGTCTGAAAATTCAACAGGGCCTCCAATCTTCCCTGCGCTATTTCGGCCTGATAAGGCGTATAGGCCGTATACCATCCCGGATTTTCGAATACGTTACGCTTGATCACATTCGGAACGACCGTCCCGTAATAACCAAGACCGATGTAACTCTGATACAGTTTATTCTTGGCACCAATTGCACGGATATGTCCCGCATATTCCACCTCGGTCATTGCCGCAGGCAGGTCGAGTTCTTTCTTCATCCGAATGGATGCTGGAACAGTTTTACTGATCAGTTCTTCGATACTGGCAACACCTATGGCGGCCAACATTTGTTCTAGATCGGTTTCGCGTGGGCCTATGTGGCGATTGACAAAAATGTCTTGATTCATGATTCGGTTTTTCTGAGGACGGGCAAATTTACCATAGCTATTAATTCGCCAAGACTTGAAGTGTTCATTTTATACACATCCGATTGTATAAATACATGGAGCCCCCATCCGCGGCACACAGGCCATTTGAATATATTTG
>CAMCFW010000116.1 GCA_945874195.1 Chryseobacterium gleum | reverse complement strand
CGTGGTCATCCGCCAGCAAAAACCGAGATCCATCCGATGCGCCTAATGGCCACCAGAAGAAATCTACCAGACAGAATTAGAACGGAAAATGGCGATTCAGTATTCGCAACCAGAGTTGACATTTATGCCAATGGCGATGGGAGCGCCTTCCACAACAACCAGGATACTGAAAAGTGGGCCTCACCTGTGAAAATGGAATCCAAAGATTATTCATTTCAGATAAGGCATACCCTACCTCGGCCTTCCAGCACCGCTCAGCTCAAGTGCATCATCGTTCCTCAAAAGGGAAACACTTACCAAGAAAAAGTTGAACTGGCACCGAAAGTTGTCAATGGTGAAAGCGGGGTTCTAATCACCATTCCATGGAAATCGACCAACACCCCAAGGACAGCCGTTTTCGGTCAGTCTCTTTATCTGTATTGGGATGAAGGCAATGGTGTTCCATCGGATTACCGAATTCGTACTTATAGCGTCACACTCGAAAAATTGAGGATAAAGCGACTTTCAGAGATTTTCTTCTTGACCCCAGCCGAACTGAGAATGTTTGCAGATGTGGGTGGTCAGTATGTTTTTCTGAATGAACACGTAACAAAGAGTTTAGACATACTTCGTGCAGGTATAGGACGGACCATTCGAAGGAGTTGGAAAATTAATAAATCGTTCACTGTTCATGTGCCATATGATCGCGAGTTCAGGGTATATGCTGGGGGCTGGGAGGCCGATGGAGCCGACAAGGTGATGGGTTGGATCGTTGATCAGAATGCTGGTTGTTCAAGTGAACTGAAACGACAGATAAATGCCCTCATGCTGGACCCAACCCCCGTTGGATATGGCGGCTGCGAAGACGACAACATGGGCGAAGCCATCAAATTCCACAACCCTTCTGCGCTGACAGGAATAAAGCGATTTGTCACATCCGGTGACGGGGAACCATACCAAGAGAATTGTCCTCTTGGTAGCCGGACTCCAGTCGATTTTTTTGAGTTGGAATATTCAATTATTGAACATTCGGTCACCACCAACTAGCAATTCCCAATTTCAGTTATCAAGTAAGTTATTACCTTAGCGTCTCTTCTCTCATAAAATATGTCTCGAGCATGAAAAATTTGACTTATAGTATTACGGGAATCCTCTTGTCCTTTGCCTTGGTTGCTAATGGTCAAGGGTTGAATAATTTCACCAATCTGGTGGTTCAAAGCGGGGCTGTGCTACATGTCAAGAATGACATGACCAATCAAACTGGCGGAACGGTGAGCAACGCTGGAGAAGTTAGAATATCAGGAAACTTCGGTAATTCTGGAACCCCTGCGATCAATTCACTGGTGGTTTTGGACGGGGCGAGTGCACAATCTATAACTGGAAATTCAACATTCAATGGTGTTCTTCAGGTTTCTAAAACAGGGGGCATCGCCACGGTATCAAGCGGAACAACTGGCGTTAGCGGGATACTTCGTCTTGATGAAGGGGCGATGCACGCGAATGGCAATCTGGTAATGACCTCCTCGGCCAGCGCGACAGGAATTGTAGATGACTTTTCAAACCCTGCATACGATGGAACACTGTCTGGAAACTTGATGATGCAGCGTTTTATTCCTGGAGTAACCGGTTTCCATTATATTGGAAGTGCGGTAAATAATGCTAGTGTTAGTGAATTTTCAGAGTTTGGACTGTATGGTCCAAATGGCGGCCAAGTGGTTCCACAAGGAAATTGCGACCCGAACAGTCTTGATGCTTCGTCGCCATACGGTGCCATGTTCGAGTGGCATGAAAATGGCCCTTGGCTCGTGCCTGGCTGTAATCAGTCCGGATGGTTCGTCCGAAGTTCTGGAACAATGACAAATGGACGTGGTTACGCGGCAATCGCCTCTGGTGGAAGCACGATAGAATATGGCGGTGCTGTTGGAAACACATCGGAGTTAAGCACCGTTGCTTATTCTGGACTTTCAAACACCAATGCAATTGGAGATGGATGGCACTTGGTCAGCAACCCATTTCCTTCTCCCATACAGTGGTTTGCCCCTCCTGCTGGTTTTACCGCACAAGTGGCCTTTTTTCAATCTTCCGGATTTTATGCGGGAACGTATCAGTCTTTTTTAGCTCATCCCACAAATCCAAACGTATTGATAGGTTCCAGTCAAGCCTTTTTTGTCAAGGTAAATTCCGGTGGCCCCTACAGTTTTGCTTTACCTCAGACATATCGAAGACTCGGCAACCCCACTTTTTATAAGGAAGACCTTGATAACACGTTCGACATCATTGTTAAAGCGGGTGGCTTTGCAGACATGACAAGAGTGAGATTCGGGTATGATGGGGAGACCAATGAGTTTGACCCGATGCTTGACGCAAATAAACTTAAGGCCATGGGCGCTCAACCAACCATAATGACCCGCATGGGAATGGAGGAATACAGCATCAATTCGATGCCCATTGAAGACCATCCGATGACAATTCCAATGGACCTATACCCTGGCATTTCAGGCGAATTTCAAATTTCAGCCCAACATCTTGGTGACTTCAATGTAGAGGCGCACGTTTACCTTGAAGACCTGAAGCTTGGTAAAATTCAAGAACTGACGGTAAATCCCGTTTACAATTTTTCAGCGAATGAATCCGATGACCCTGAAAGATTCTTCCTCCACTTCCGATTGAATCGTGAGGAACCAATTTCCACGGGAACTGACATTTCAATTTACTCGAGTGACCACAGCGCTTTTGTTTTCATACCAGAATTAAAGGGGGTTGGACAAATTGAGGTGTTCGATGCGATTGGAAACCTAGTGTTTGTTACCTCTACGCTAAACGAAGGAAAAAATAGCTTTGACCTCAATCACTTGGCAACTGGCGCATATGTATTGAGGGCCTTGATCAATGGCGATGCCATTTCTAAAAAAATTATTCTTTAAGGCTTTTATTCTCTAGTTAATATTAAGGCTTCGGATCTGCGGATCCGAAGCCTTATTTTTTGCCTAAATACAAGAGCATAATCCTAGCCTCAATAACATGCCTAAGTATGCTTAGCAGTATTATGGAACCGTAGGCGAAAGAATGAGCGCCCTGATTATTTTAATTTCTTGCCGTCAAGCTTAGTTCAATCAGAGGCCTAGGGAAACCGTTTCGGCTGAATTATTCGGGAACACCATTCTTGGCTATGATTATGCAACGCTGGATTTCCTGTTCAAAGAGGTCTGCCTACCAAGGGACTATGTATTCATCCAACAAAACGGAGTCCCAGCATAATTGATTGCGGTTGGAATTGGCATAAGCTTGCGTTTTTTAAGATAAATTCTTCAGCACAGTCTCAGACCAACTTTTTCAAATTGGGCGATTTTCAGAATATCCTGATCCATTTTTACCGCTGATCCGTCTCACATCCACATGCATCACTAGGGTCGTTTCTAACGCTGGTCGGTTTTTATGCCGATTTCATCCAAGATGTGCTTGTAAACAACTCAAATTCTCCTGTTAGTAACTAAATCAACCAGCACGGGACGTCTCATATGGGCTTTCTTAAATTTGGGATACCAACCCCAAAATCATGATACTCACCTTAGTGTTATTTGCAGCGGTGCTGATCACCTACATTTATTTTCTGCTCATCAGAGAAGTTGCGAAATAAAGCGAATTCAGGATTCTGTACTGAAGAATTTATTTTGAAAGATGATTATCAATGCCATGCCGACCGTTATTGCCGAGTCGGCCACATTGAATATGGCATTGAAGAACAGAAAATGCCTGTCTCCCCAAACTGGGACCCAAGACGGAAAAGTGCCCTCAAATAGCGGGAAGTAGAACATGTCGACCACCCTTCCGTGTAACACAAAAGCATACCCCCCTTCGGGTGGGAACATGGTCGCTAATTGGCCATAGCTATCTGAAAAAATGAGGCCGTAAAAGGTACTGTCCAAAATATTGCCTAAAGCCCCGGCAAAGACCAACGACAAGGAGATCAAAACGATATTGCCAGCTCCTTTTTTTGCAACCGAATGCAGATAATAGCCAATTCCAGCAACGGCAATTATCCTAAAAACACTTAGGAACACTTTGCCATAATCTCCGCCAAACTCCATTCCGAAGGCCATGCCAACGTTCTCGGTAAAATGGATGATGAACCAATCGGCCACGTTATATTCTTGCCCAAGCACCATGTTGGTCTTGACCCAGATCTTTGAGGCCTGATCCAAAGTCAGGACTGCGAGTATGATTGCTATTGCTTTTTTCAAGCTCCGTTAAACTAAAAAAGGCCGTTCCAGGCCTCTTTCATTTCCTTTTGAAATGGTTTTTTATCCCTGTGCGTTTTTAGCCTCTATGCTCAGCGTGGCGTGTGGAACGATCCTTAGTCTTTCCTTTGCAATCAGCTTGCCTGTGACACGGCAGATACCATATGTTCCGTTTGAAATCCTGACCAGTGCGTTCTCAAGGCTCTGCACAAACTTCTGTTGACGCGATGCCAATTGATTGATTTCTTCTCTTGACAGCACCTCAGACCCTTCGTCCATCAACTTGAACGTGGGCGATGTGTCGTCTGTTCCGTGATCATCCTTATGAGAAAGTTGATCGACCAACAATTGAAGGTCCTCCCTTGCTTTTTCAAGCTTATCATTTATGATGTCGCGGAACTCTTGTAGTTCGTCCTTCGAATATCTTGTCTTTTCTGCCATTGTCTGTAATCGTTAACTCCTAATTCAATTTGGTAATATCTATCTGAGCGGTGAGTTCACCGACCAGTTCAACGGTTGAGAAACCGTTCCCTCTGATTTCTGTAACTAGATCGAGCGATTCGGCCAGCGTCTCTGCACAAATATATTTAAGATTGTTTGTTACCGCGTCTTTAATTGATGCATCGGTAACGATGCTCAGTGCTATTCTATCGGTCACTGCAAATCCCTTATCCTTGCGCAGGTTCTGAATGCGGTTCACTAATTCTCTGGCAAGTCCTTCCTGCTCGAGCGACTCGGTGATGGTGAGGTCCAACGCAACCGTGATGCCCGATTCAAATGCCACAGACCAGCCTGGAATGTCTTTCGTTCCAATCTCAACATCTTCCAGATTCAAGGTCAATTTCTCGTGGTCAATTTCAACCTGCCATTCTCCCGTTGATTCCAAAGCCGAGATCTGTTTCTGATCCATTTCGGCCACGGAAGCGGCAATCTGCTTCATCTGTTTGCCATATTTTGGACCAAGTGTTTTAAAATTGGCCTTGATGGTCTTATCGATAACACCTGATGTTGCTTGAATATACTCCAGCTCTTTCACGTTCACTTCCGAAAGAATCAGGCTTTCAACAGCCTTCAATTGTCGCTCAAACTTTTCGTTCAACACCGGTATCATCATCTTGGCCAAAGGTTGGCGGACACGATGCTTTTCCTTCTTACGAATACTCAGAACCAATGAGGTGACCTTCTGTGCAATCTCCATCCTTTCCTCCAAATCGACATCAATGGCCGAAGTATTCGCAACTGGCATATCAGACAGATGCACTGATCCTGCCTTCGCTCTGCCCGTTACCTCATTCAGGTCACGGAAAAGTCGGTCGGCATAGAAAGGTGCGATCGGGCTCATCAGGTGCGCCACCACATCCAAGCAGGTGTAAAGCGTCTGATAGGCCGATGATTTATCTCTAGATGGTTCACCTTTCCAGAAGCGTCTGCGGCAGAGGCGCACGTACCAGTTGCTCAGGTGGTCGTTCACAAACTCCTGAACGGCACGGCCGGCCTTCTTAGGCTCATATTCATCGTAGTGCGCATCCACCTCCGCGATGAGCGAATTGAGCTTCGAGATGACCCAGCGGTCTATCTCGGGTCTATCGTTCAGCGGCACTTCTTTCTCCGTGAAATCGAAACCATCAATGTTGGCATAGAGCGCGAAGAAGCCATAGGTGTTGTAGAGCGTGCCGAAGAACTTGCGCTGCACCTCACCGATGCCCTCGATGTCGAACTTGAGATTGTCCCAAGGCTCAGCATTGGTGATCATGTACCAGCGTGTGGCATCGGGGCCGAACTTGCTGATGGTACTGAACGGATCGACCGCATTGCCGAGGCGTTTGCTCATCTTCTGCCCCACCTTGTCCAACACGAGGCCATTGCTCACCACATTCTTGAACGCCACCGAATCGAAGCACATCGTAGCGATGGCATGCAGCGTGAAGAACCACCCACGGGTCTGATCCACGCCTTCGGCAATGAAATCGGCAGGGTAGTATTTCTTCCCATCCACCAGTTCCTTGTTCTCAAAGGGATAGTGCAGCTGCGCATAGGGCATCGCTCCCGAATCGAACCACACGTCAATGAGGTCAGCTTCGCGCTTCATCGGCTTGCCCGAATCAGAGACCAGAATGATGTCATCGGCATACGGTCTATGCAGATCGAATGACTGGTAATTTTCTTTCGAGAAATCGTTCGCAGTGAATTTCTCCAACGGGTTGGAAGCCATCACACCTGCTTTCACTGCCTTGGTGCATGCATCCTTCAATTCCTCCACCGAACCGATGCACAGAGTCTCCGAACCGTCCTCGGTGCGCCAAATGGGCAACGGGACTCCCCAGAATCTGCTTCGCGAAAGGTTCCAGTCCTGCAAGTTCTCCAACCAGTTGCCGAAGCGTCCAGTTCCGGTGCTTTCGGGTTTCCAGTTGATGGTCTTGTTGAGGGCGATGAGCCTGTCCTTCGCTGCTGTGGACTTGATGAACCAGGAGTCCAACGGATAATAAAGTATGGGCTTGTCGGTGCGCCAGC
>CAMCFW010000115.1 GCA_945874195.1 Chryseobacterium gleum | reverse complement strand
GTGCAGATCATCAATGACGATACGGGGAATTGCGGTGGCACAGCGGCCATAAGCAGTTTCAGAACCTTTGTCATCAACAACAATGGTGGTGCACAAAGCCAAGGTACCGATCTGGGTTGCAGCGGGTCTGATGGTCATCACATGCTCTTCAATGTGGTGTTCAATCCTTTGTAGGGGTTGAACGGTTTCTGCGAAAACTAATGCGTCAGAAGCTGCTTTACTGTTGGGTGCAGACAGTGTAGAACCAAGCCCAGACCAAATTACGCACCTGATAAGGCGATTTTCTTTCGCCTTTCCCCTTATGCATCATCCTTCTGCCCTTACACCTTTTCTCGCTAATTTGCAGCCAAATCAAATTGCATGGGCACCGTGAAGACCGTTGTTTTGAATTCCGTTCAGATAGATCAGAAGATCGACCGCTTGGCGTTTCAGATATACGAGAACCACTACGATGAAAAAGAGATCATCATTGCCGGCATAGAAGGAAATGGATTCGTGCTGGCCAAGTTGCTGGGCGAACGGTTGGCCAATTTCACCGACATGAAGGTAACGCTCGTGTCCGTGTTCGTCAATAAGCATGATCCTTTGGCCGAAAAGGCATCGGTCGGACTGGAAAAAGAAGATGTTGAAGGTAAAGTGGTCATACTGGTAGACGATGTGTTGAACAGTGGCAAAACCCTGATCTATGGCATCAAACACTTTTTGAAGGTTAGGCTGAAGGCCTTGAGAACCGTGGCACTCATCGACCGCGATCACAAACGTTTTCCGGTGAAGGCCGATTACGTTGGCTTATCGCTAAGCACCACGCTTCGCGAACATGTGAAAGTGGACCTTGGAAAGACGAAGGCGGTTTACTTGGAATGATTTACCATTCCAACCAGATCATCAATGTCGAGATTGACTCCATTGATGGTCCAATGCGCACGTTTATAGTAGGGCGCTCGCTTTCCTAACTGAAAAGCCACTTTTTCGAGCATGGCCTCTTCTGACAGCCCTTTCAGAATGGGCCGTTCTTCTTTGCTTGCAAGCACCCTGTCAACCACCGATTTGGGTGTCATTTCAAGATAGATGGTCACTCCTGCAGCATTCATTTCATCCATCGACTCGAAAAAACAGGGAGTTCCGCCTCCGCAGGCCATTACAAAATCGTCTTCCTGTTCGGTCCATTTTCGCAGTTCTGCCTGTTCTGTCTTTCGGAACGACTTCTCTCCTCTGATCTTGAATATCTCGGGAATGGAAAGCCCTGTGGTCTTCTCTATCTCGGTATCAAGATCAACCGACCTCAGCTTTAGTTTTGAAGCCAGTTTCTTTGCGGCCGTGGATTTACCGCTGGCCATGTATCCTATCAAAAAAACTCTCATCAGGTCTGTAATACTCCGGGGTTGAACTTCTCGACCGGAGCGTGTTCGGCAGCTTCAATACCCATGCTGATCCACTTGCGCGTGTCGCGCGGATCGATAATGGCATCTACCCACAATCGCGAAGCTGCGTAATATGGTGAGGTCTGTTCTTCGTAGCCTTTGGTGATACGGTCCAAGAGCTCTTTCTCCACTTCGGGCGTAATTTCCTTGCCCTGCGATTTCAAACTGCTGGTCTCGATCTGCAATAGCACTTTGGCTGCCTGTGTTCCGCCCATCACCGCAATATTGGCGGTTGGCCATGCCACTATCAGCCGAGGGTCATAGGCCTTTCCGCACATGGCATAATTGCCAGCCCCATAGCTATTGCCCACAACAATGGTGAACTTCGGCACGGTGCTATTCGATACGGCATTCACCATTTTTGCACCGTCCTTAATTATGCCTCCTTTCTCTGACCGCGAACCGACCATGAAACCGGTTACATCATGCATGAAAACGAGTGGTATCTTCTTCTGATTGCAGTTCATGATAAAGCGTGCGGCCTTATCGGCACTGTCAGAATAGATCACGCCCCCGAACTGTAGTTCGCCAGTGGCGCTCTTAACGATCTTGCGTTGGTTGGCCACAATGCCCACCGCCCAACCATCAATGCGTGCGTAGCAGGTAAGTATGGTTTTTCCGTAGTCTTTCTTGTATTCATCAAAGGTTGAATCGTCCACTAATCGGCCAATTACCTCACGCATGTCATATTCCTTGGTGCGCAATTCTGGAATGATGCCCAACACTTCGTTGATGTCTTTTTTGGGCATGGTGGGCTTCACCCTGCTGAAACCCGCTTTTTCATACGAACCGAACTTATCGACCAGGCTGCGGATGGTTTTCAGTGCATCGGCATCATCGGCCGCCTTGTAATCTGTTACCCCCGAAATTTCGCAATGGGTGGTGGCACCTCCCAATGTTTCGTTGTCTATGTTCTCGCCAATGGCCGCATTCACAAGGTAGGATCCTGCCAAAAAGATGGTTCCGGTCTTGTTCACTATAAGGGCTTCATCGCTCATGATCGGCAGGTAGGCACCACCAGCCACACAGCTTCCCATTATGGCCGATATCTGCGGAATTCCCATGCTGCTCATTTTGGCGTTGTTCCTGAAAATACGCCCGAAATGCTCTTTGTCGGCAAAGATCTCGTTCTGCATTGGAAGGAAAACGCCAGCACTGTCGACCAAGTAGATGATCGGCAATCGGTTTTCCATGGCTATCTCCTGCGCCCTCAGGTTCTTCTTTCCTGTAATGGGGAACCAGGCACCGGCCTTCACCGTGGCATCGTTGGCCACAATGATGCACTGTCTGCCCGAAACATATCCGATGACGGTTATCACTCCACCGGCCGGACATCCACCCTCTTCCTCATACATGCCATATCCGGCAAAAGCTCCCAGTTCAATGGTTTCTGAATTGGGGTCTGTGATAGCTGCAACACGTTCACGGGCGGTCATTTTACCCTTTTCGTGCTCCTTGTCAATCCGTTTCTGACCACCGCCCAGATAGATGTCCTCCAAACGGTTCTCCATTTTAGAGATCAGTTGCTTCATCACGTCCTCGTTGCGGTTGAATTCTATGTTCATTCGGATTTTTTAGGGATGCCAAATATAGGTAAGGTGAAGGAACAGGATCGGATCAGCACTGTTTCAGAAAATCGAAGATGGCTGCAGCAACTTCAATTGGTTGTTCGACTGGAACGAGATGACCTGCGCCTTTCAATTCCAAGAACTGGCCCTTAGGATCAAGCGATCTCCACTTATTCCAAACCTCAGCAGAAATGGTTTCGGAGGTTTCGCCTCTAAAGGCTAGGAAAGGGTGCTTGACCATACGCAGGTCATTCCAAGGATCTGTGATGGTGCTATAGACCTGTGCTTCCCAAAGTTTCGAATATGAAAGAATGACTCTTCCATCAGAAGTCTGCTCGGTAACCGAATTCACGTAATCCCAAAGTGCCTGATCGCTCATCAGTTCAAACACCTTTTTGGTTCTGAATTGTGCAAAGGCCACCTCTCGCGATGTCCAACTGTCGACCCTCTCGAGCGTACGTTTGATCACCGGATGGTATCGATCAACGAACCATCTTGGCGATAAGGCCGTTGCCATATAGATCCACTTTGGCAATACCACAGGTTCTATCAATATCAACTTGCTGAACAGATCGGGCCGCTTGTTGGCCGCCATGATGGTGGAATTGGCTCCGAACGAATGCCCAACTCCGATAACACCTGAAAGTTTCTGCTTGTCGAGAAAACGGATGAGGTCATCTGCTGCCGTCTTCCATGTTTTAAAGGTGGCGGGTTCAGAATCCTTCCAAAGCGGCCTTGCCTTCATGCCAACCACTCGATGCTGCTTTCGCAGCTCTTCTATAAGACCGTTGTAAGCACCGGGTGGAAAACCGTTGGCGTGCGCAAAATGCAGCATATCGCCTTTTCCTCCAAAATCAAAGAATGGTATGTGATCACTCATGGGGTCAATGTAAGTTTCAGTTCACCTAAATGATCGATTGAACGGGGTCCTTCGCAGAAAAGCAGATCGAGAATGCTCAGATCGGCTGCAAACGGAAACCGGTCAGAAAAAACTTGAATGTATGGTGGAAAGTGAGCTACTGGAACCTTGGCGGCATATGCCTGTTTGTTCCAGGCGCTTCGCAGGTCGAGGCCATCAAACTGTTGTAGATAGGTCGAAGTAATTGTCGGCTCAAAAGGGATTTTCAGAAGTTGACAGGCCAATTGCACCGAGCGCAGTCCCATCTCAAAATGTCGGGTTTGAGGCTCGCTGAAAAATGCTTCGAAATGATGTTCGTAGTATTCAAAGTAAGGCGATTTGCGATAGGCAGATTCTAAACTACGCCAATGTAGCTTCTTCCAATCTGTTTCCTGATCAATGATGGCCCCATCCATTGTCTGCCTCACATCAGACCTCAATCGCGGAACGAGAAGATTCAAAGCTCCGTTCGCGCCCATGATGGTGCAGCGGCTGCGAAACGACTGCTTCACGAAATGTTCCTTCGACTCAATACTAACGTCATTCGACAAAAGATAAGCGAAGTAACTTAGCGGCGGGAAATATCCGATGGGAAGCAAAACCTTCATTGGCAGCGAAATTAGCCTTTGAATGACAGTTAGACCCGCTTAGGTCCTTAAATTTGAATCAAACTAAATTCAATGAATCCATTTCGAACTTACCTCCTCATCTTTTTCATGTCGCTGAGCGCAGTGGTGCAGGCTCAAGAGCTTCCGATCGAGCTTACAGAGGCTGAACGGTCATTAGAATATCGACCGGCAAATGCGGTCGGGTTCACCACTCCTCCGGCATCTTCGGTTAGAACGCCTGCCGAATGGGAAGAGATCGATGGACTGTGTGTAAGATGGGAAGGTACGTGGTCGAGGTCTGTTCTAAGAAATATTGTGAAAGAAGCGAAGGAACAATGCACGGTTTATATTGCCACTCAGAATCAGAATTCGGTCATCTCGCACTTAAATTCTTATGGTATTGATCAGAACAACATCGTTTTTGTGAATGAACAGACCAATAGCATCTGGTTCAGAGACTATGGTCAATGGAATGTTTATACAAACGATGTCGATTCGCTACTTTGGGTAGATTGGATCTATAACCGACCTCGGCCATACGATGATGCGCTTCCGGTCGACTTGGCAAGCCTGCTCGATATTCCACTTTACCAGACCTACAATGCACCTTACGACCTAGTGAACACGGGCGGCAATTTCATGGTAGATGGATTCGGAACGGCCTTTGCCTCCGAACTCATTATCGAAGAAAATGATGGGACAGGATACGGAATTTCCAATCATTCGGAAGTAGCCATCAATCAGATAATGGATCAGTTCATGGGCATTGACCGATACATCAAGATGCCCACCTTGCCATACGATGGTATACACCACATCGATATGCACATGAAACTATTGGATGAAGAGACCCTTTTGGTAGGGCAGTATCCGAATGGAGTGGCCGATGGGCCTCAGATCGAATCGAATCTCAATTACGTTCTGAACAACTTCAATTCCGTGTTCGGAACGGCATATAAGGTCATTCGGATTCCAATGCCGCCCGAAGGTGGGCAATATCCGAACCAGAATGGTGACTATAGAACCTACACGAATTCTGTGTTTGTGAACAAGACCATTCTTGTTCCGACCTACGAACAACAATGGGATACTACTGCATTGCGCATTTATCGCGAAGCATTGCCAGGATACAAGGTGGTTGGAATCGACTGCAATGAGATCATCACCGCCTCAGGTGCAATTCACTGCATTACCAAGGAAGTAAGCTCGAGCGACCCTTTGCTCATTTCGCACCAACCGTTACACGATGTGACCTTTTCTCAGTTGGATCACGAAGTGAATGCATTGATCAAACATGCTGATGGCATTGACAACGCATCGGTCTTTTGGTCTGTTGACACAGCAGCCGGATACAACTCGGTCAGCATGTCGCTAACCGACCCTGTCAATGACATTTGGACCGGTCAAATTCCTTACCAACAAGCGGGTGAAACCGTGTTCTATCATATTCACGCTGAAGCAAACAATGGTAAACAGCAGGTGAGGCCGATAACGGCCCCTCAAGGCTTCTGGAAATTCAGAATATTGCAAAACATCACTGGTATTGTCGATGCTGATGTTCAGATCAGCGTTTATCCCAATCCATCATCGGCAATTTTCAGGGTGAACACTGGAATTGCGAAGAATGTGAGCTATTCGGTATTGAACATGAAGGGTGAGTTGATTCGTTCAGGTCAAAGCCAAAACGGGATGATCGACCTTGATCTCTCGGACAAGGCAAGTGGGCTTTACGCCTTACAACTGAATTGGAATGGTGGAATTCGAACGATGAGGCTTCATCGGATCGAATGATCCGGTTCAGAATCCGCAGAATTTGTTCCGCTGCGTAATGGCCACGGAAAGCCCTAAGTTGGCGGCTTTTACAATATCTGTGCAACCGTCTTCCTTATTTCCCATCACCACCTTCTCAATGCCTCGGTTCATGTAAGATTCGGCATCATCGGGCTTGATCGCAATGGCCTTAGAGAAATCGCGGATCGCATCTTGATGCTGGTCGCGCTTTGAATATGCAACCCCTCGATTGTAGAATGCATCAGAACTGTTCGGGTCAACCACGATGGCCTGGGTATAATCAGCAATGGCTTTATCAAACTCCTCTCTCATTCTATGGACCACACCTCGGTTAATGTAGCCTTCAGCGCTCATTTTATTTACGCGGATGGCTGATGAAAAATCTTCAATGGCACGTTCGAAGTCGTCCTTTTGGCGATAGGAGACACCTCTATTGATATAGGCGTCAAAGTTTGTGCTCTCCATGGCCAAAACATCAGTGTAATCTTTAATGGCCTCATCATGTCTAGCA
>CAMCFW010000114.1 GCA_945874195.1 Chryseobacterium gleum | reverse complement strand
CCGGTAGAATGTCCAAGTTGGGGGTTTCGGTGTGAAGTATGATGTCCTTCGGTTCTGCTTCGCCAATGATGCATTCGTAAACGCTGGTCTTGATATTGCGCGGATCAAAGCCAACCCCGGAAGTGGAATTGGCCTGTGGGTCGGCATCTACCAACAGCACCTTGTATTCTAGCACAGCCAAACTGGCCGCCAGATTGATGGCCGTGGTGGTTTTCCCAACTCCTCCCTTCTGATTGGCTATGGCGATTATCTTACTCATTGATTCCTCATTGTGTTCAATTGGCAAAGTTAGCCCATAAGCCAAAGGCCTAAACCGTATGTTTTTAACAAAAGGGGGCGCTTACTAACAGTTCTGCCTGTTCATAACGTAAGTCTTTTCAGCTTTATTCCACGAATGATAAAATAACTGAGCAGGCCGATCGGCCCGGCAAAGAGTGTAAGGATCAGAGAAGGAACGACACTCAGATGCTTGATCCGATTTTCAACCGAATCGCGCACCATCCAAGCACCAATGAACAGGTCGAACACCAGATAATGCACCCAGCCAAGCACCAGTATCCCGTCTCTCGAAAACGATAACTTCAAATTCTCCAAGGTATCCATTCCGCCTTCGCCTCCCCAAGAAACGACCATGAGACCAAAATAAACAGCCCCAAGCAACATGGGGTATAAATAGGAATGCACCACAAGCTTGGTAACCCGATGCTGTGGGAGAAAAACCAACAGAAACCAGCCTGGCAAGACGCTCATGTTGGCCAATTTGAAGAGCAGGGCGTATGTCATCTATGATAGATGCTTTCGATGATGGATGCCATTTCGCGGTCTTTGGTGGTGATCACATTTCCTGCATCGTGCGTGGTCAATCTAACCTCCACCTTATTATATATGTTGCTCCAGTTCGGATGGTGGTTCAGTTTCTCGGCAATGAGCGCCACTTGGGTCATGAATGCAAATGCCTGAACGAAATCGTCAAACTCAAATGACCCGATCAATTCGTTGTCTTTTTCTATCCACATGGTGGGTATGAAGATACAAAAAGGGCGAATCATCCGATCCGCCCTTTAGCACCGATTCACGATGCGATCATATCAATTTGTTCGCTGAACTGTCATTGACCGTTTTCTTACTGTCATTCCAGCACCTCCGGTGGTCTTCATGCATCGAATTTCAATTGTGCCTGTTGAAGCAAGGGTCACCTTTCCATTCAAGGTAAATTCTGATGCTGCAGCAGGTATTTCGAAGTTTCGCTCCGTGTCAAGGTCATCGGTTCCTCCTGCTCTTACTACGCAGCTGCAGGCGGTGCTGCCATTTCGGGTCATGTTGGCATTGAAGGTTACGAGGTATGTTCCAGCAGGAACACTAGCAAGCGACATTCCAGGAATAGATCCGGCAGCATAACTGGCTGGGTTGACGTTGTCGTTTGTAACGGCTTCAAGCGTGGTTGGAAGTATGAACGAATCCCAGGCCAATACACCTCCTGTGGTCGAGGTAAGTATTGCTCCATTTACCGTTGCCGGGGCAACAGGCCATGTATAGGTGATGTTTGCGATCTGTGCACCAGCCTTATGAGTAGTTGTGAATGTTGCAGCCGGATTCTCCAATTGAACACCGTATGCAGTTCCCGACAACGAAGAGACCTTCAGATTACCACCGGCCACTTCCAGCTTTTCGTCCGGGTCCGATGTTCCTATACCAACCCTTCCATTATTGACAATGGTCATTGCCTGAATGACGTCTGATGGCCAGTTGTCTGCAAAGCTTCCACCAGCCCCATTATAGACGCCTCTGTGAACATTGAATGCCAACCCGCCCGAATAACCGTCATAATCGATCATTTGAATAGAGGCTGCCAACCCGCTATAAAACCCGCCAGCGGCAAACCCTATTTCGGAGCCTGTGTTCGGTGAAGGCTGGCCGGTTGTTCCAGATGGTGTAAATCCGGTAGTTCCTCTTCCGTATAGGTGAAGATTTGCCATTGGAGCAACCACGCCAGTGGTCGCACCAGTACCAATGCTAACCCTGCCTATCTCGTCAATCCTCATGTGCTCATATCCTGAATTGGTTATTTGAATTTCACTTTCGTTCGTTGTTCCGTTTCCTGTATATTCCATGTGAATGCGACCGATCTGAGTATTTGCTCCTCCTATTCGTCCCCAGTAGCCTAGAGAACCCAGGTCATCATTCGCGGCAATGTTTGTTGGCGCCATTTCTGTGCCACGGGCAGTTTGGAAAAGGAACTGAGCACCAGGAGTGGCCGTGTAGGTTCGCAGCGATATGTCATCTGCCGAGCCTGAACTTCCACTGTTCACCACCTCAAGCTTGTTTGCAGGGGCAGATGTGCCAATGCCCACATAGCCAGCTGCGCGATAAATGTTGGAACCTGCACCCGCGGTCCAAAGTTCAGTGGACGTGGTCGGCAAGGCCTGAGTTGAAAGTGTTCCGTTGTTGTCGGTCACCACCATTTGGTTGCCGCCTCCTGCCAAAACATCCATTCTCACCGACCCATTCATGTGTAACTTAGCCAAAGGGGCCGCCACACCGATACCGATGTTTCCGTTATGCAGAATGGTCATACGTTCCAAGGCGGGATTCGAGAACATGGTTCCGGATGGCTTGGTAAGGAAACTTAGGTTGCCACCTTTGTTGCTATTGCCATGGTTTTCAGAGGCTGTTGCGCGGATCACGGCACTTCCATCACTTGTTGAAGGGGTCGTGTCATCCGTACTATCGAAAATCAACTCTCCGAGCCTTTCACCAGCCAACGTGTTCGGATGTTCTCGTGTCAACATTACCGAAGCGCCAGTGGCCGAACCTACATTCAAAAGCCTGTCAGGTGTGGTTGTTCCGATACCGACATTTCCGCTTTCCATGATCGTCATTAGTTCTGTTGGCGCGGTCATGCTATTTTTTCCGAAGCGGATGGCCCGTGTGTCTGCATCATTGTTGTTATAGTCCATGGTGATGTACACATCATCTTCTCCACTGAACCGAAGATCGCCACTATCATCATAGATATCGTTGTCAACTACGATCTTTCCTGCCACCTGAAGTCTTTCTATCGGGGTAGAAGTTCCGACTCCAACGTTACCAACGTTGCTGACGCGGATTCCTTCGCTACCTCCATCATTGGAAAGCCAAAAATCACTGAGCTGAATATTGCTAGTGGCAATATGATTACCGAAGTTATCGGCACCTGCAGCGCCTCCAAAAGGCACCCATGCGCTTCCATCATAATACTTGAACCCCTTGGTGTTGTTATTCTGATAGATGAGTAATCCTTCTGCAGGAGCAACGATGGCATCGCGCTGAACCTCAGTCATACGAGGCATGAGGAATCCTGCTGTGGTGGTTCTCAATTCAAGAACCGAACTGGCGTTGGGAGTAAATGATGTGCTGCCAATTCCCACTGTTTGCCCGGATACCGTGGCAGAGAATGCGAGGAATGTGATGATGATGAACTTGGCTTTCATTAGTTCTGATCTTATGCTTGTGTCGCCATTTAACGGTGATAAACTGTAGATGGTTATTTTTATTGATCCCCTTATCGATAAACGTCAACCCGAAACTGGACGGACTTGCATCTGGCTTCGACCGACATTACCTTTCTGCCGATAAATTTTGGATACTCCCAAGACCACATACGACCGACTCATTGCCGAACTCCCTTTCAAACCCACAAAAGGGCAAGAGGGATTCGTGTATCTCCTATCGGAATTTCTGACGGAAAAGAACGTGGGCAAGGTCTTCCTTTTGAAAGGATATGCCGGAACAGGTAAGACCTCTATGGTCATCAGCGTGGTGAAAACCCTACAGGCCATGAAACGGAAGTATGCCCTACTGGCTCCGACAGGAAGGGCCGCAAAGGTTCTTGCTTCATACACCGGGCAACGGGCGTTCACCATCCACAAGTTCATCTATCAGATAACCACCGATGAGAACGGCAACATTCAGTTCATCATTAGACACAACAGAGGGAAGAACGCGGTGATCATTGTAGACGAAGCTTCCATGATCTCGCTTTCGCGCGATGCCGGTTCAGGCAGAATCCAATCCAAGAACCTGCTTTCCGACCTTATGAAATTCTTGGAAGACGGTAAGGACTGCAAGTTGCTGCTCATTGGAGACACGGCCCAACTTCCGCCTGTGGGTTCGGCCGACAGCCCGGCCTTGGACGGAAAAGTGCTTGGCACGAATTTCCAATTCATGAAGGAGATGCAGCACGAACTGCGCGAAGTGGTGCGTCAGGAGGCCGATTCTGGAATCCTGACCAATGCCACCGAGCTTCGCCATCTGCTTCAGAACAACAGCTCCAACATTTCGCTCAAGGTCAATTTTGCGGACGTGAAAGTGATCGACATGCTCGATTTTGAGGACGAGCTCAACCGCGCATATGGCGAATTTGGCGAAGATGGCGCCATGGTCATCACGCGTTCAAACAAGAGTGCCAACGAATTCAATCAACAGATCCGGATTCGCATCAGATACATGGAGGAGGAGATCGCATCGACCGACAAACTGATGGTGGTGAAGAATAACTACCATTGGTTGCCCAAAGAATCGAGCGCGGGTTTCATTGCAAATGGCGACATGATAGAGATCATGCGGCTGGGTGCCATCGAAGTGGCCCACGGTTTCCGTTTTGCAAACGCCACCATCCGATTGATGGATTATCCAATAGAAGATTCGTTGGATGTGAAATTGCTGCTGAATTGCCTGCATGTTCAGGCTCCATCGCTGCCGGATGCAGACCTCGAACAGCTTTACAACTCAGTGAGTTTAAGTTACGCCCACGTTTCTCCACCATCCGAACAGGCCAAGAAGGTGGCCGAAGACCCCTACCTGCACGCGCTTCAGGTCAAATTCGGTTATGCCATCACCTGCCATAAGGCGCAGGGCGGACAGTGGCCTGCCGTGTTCGTTGACCAAGGCTACCTGACGCCAGAAATGCTCGGTGTGGAATACGTGCGATGGCTCTATACGGCCATCACACGGGCATCAGAGAAATTGTATCTGGTCAATTTCAATGAGCAGTTCTTGGATAATGGCAATTGACGCGCGCTCTGGCGATTTTTGGAAATCCTGATCAACAAGACTTTTCGCTGAACCGACACTTCCAAAACAGGAAGGCACAGCCTGAACGTTCAGAAGCTGTAAATCAAATATGCAACTATATCCTGAACTCCCGCCAGCGGGGAGAAAAGCATACCCCCCTCACTGCCCCACCGCCTCCATCACCGCTCTTCCCACCCAACAGTCGGGGGCTTTGATGCCGAGCAGGTAGGCAATGGTGGCGGCCGTGTCGTAGGTGTTCACGTGCACACGCAGTTCTCCGTTCGCCACGCTGGGTCCGGTGAGGATCCACGGCACATTCACCTCTTCGGGCGTGTTGCCTCCGTGGCCGTGGCCGATTCCGCCATGGTCGGCCGTGATGAGAATGACCGTGCGCTCGGCCACACCTGAGGCTTTCACAGCATCAATGATCTTCTTGATCATCTGGTCAGCAACAGAAACCGCATCGTAATAGGCTTGAGTTCCGTGTCCATCGTGGTGACCGGCATGGTCGACTTGATCCAAGTGAACGAACATCAGACTAGGTTTTTTATTCTTAAAATAGTTGGAGGCCATGCGTGTGATGCCCTTGTGACCCTTGTTCGATGCGGCCTGTAGGAGATTCGCATCGCGCTGGCGGTTCACCACGCCCTTCTCGAACAGGCGGTTGAAGGCCAGCCAATCGTTGAAACAGGCGATGTTCGCATCGGGCTTCTGCCTGCGCAATTCCCCGAAAATGGTTGGCCACATGCCGCTGGGCTTGCCATTGCCCTTGGTGCCCTCGCATTCCAGTTCAATGGTCTGTTTGTGGAGCTGCCATGCGTTTGAAGTGACGCCATGTTTATCTGGCCCTGCGCCCATGATCATGCTGGCCCAGTTGGGGCTGCTGCTGGTGGGTAGTACGGCTTTGCAGTTCCAAGTGTAGGCCGCCACTTTCAGAATGCTGTCGATGGTAGGGGTTTCGGCCTTGTGTATTCCATCGGGGCTCATGCCGTCAATGCCGATGACAATGACATGGTCGATGACGGGCGCTTGCGCGGTGACGGAAAAAGAAAAAAAGAAAAAGGGAAAAAGGAGCACCAAACTCGCGGCACTACTCACTTTTCGCTCGTCACTCATCGCTTGTCACTCTTCCCTATCTCAACAGCCATTTAGAGGCCATCTTGATGAAATTCAGCTTTCCACTTGTGTAAGGAGGATATTTCTGCGCCACATCGCCCAGGAACGAACGGGTCATGATAGGCTTCTTGTGCGAGAAGGTGTCGAAACCGAGCTTGCCGTTGTAGGCTCCGATGCCGCTGTTTCCCACACCACCGAACGGAAGATTGGGCTGTCCGGCATGCACCATTGTCTCGTTCACGCAGATGGCACCCGAAGACGTTTCGTTCATCAGTCGCTTCTTCAATTTAGAATCGTTGCTGAACAGATACATGGCCAAGGGACGTTCGCCCGCGTTGATGTGGTTGATCACTTCATCGAAGTTGTCGTAGCCGATGATCGGCATCACAGGGCCGAAGATCTCCTCCTGCATGGCGGGATGTTCCATCGTTACATTGTCGATAATGGTCGGGGAAATGTACTTGGTGGCGGCATCCGTCACCCCGCCAATAATGATGTCGCCCGTAAGCATCTTGCTTACGCGCTGAAAGTGGCGGTCGCTGATGAGGCGGCCAAGGTCGTCAGACGGCTTATCGGCCGGGCCGAAGAATTCCAAGATGTAGTGCTTTACGCGCTCCAGGAATTTCGCCTTGATCTTGTTGTTCACATAAATGTAGTCGGGCGCAATG
>CAMCFW010000113.1 GCA_945874195.1 Chryseobacterium gleum | reverse complement strand
ATATCATCCAAATGCGCTGATTCGACCGTGGTATGCATGTATTTTAACGGCAAAGAAATAAGCGCAGAGGCCACACCCTCACCGGAGTAGGCAAACGCATCTGTATCTGTGCCAGTTGCCCTAGATGCAGCCGCGCGTTGGAATGGGATCTTTTTCTTTTCTGCAACATCCACGATCATGTCCAGCAGGTTGTTCTGCACTGCCGGTCCGTAGGTCAATACGGGGCCTTTTCCAGCAGTGAGATCGCCTTGCGATTTCTTCTCGTACATGGGCGTTTGCGTGTCGTGACATACATCTGTGATAAGCGCCACGTCAGGTTTAATTCTTCTCGATATCATTTCAGCACCTCGTAGCCCGACTTCTTCCTGAACAGCATTGACAACATATACCCCGAATGTCGGTCGTTTTTTCTTTTCCTTGATCATGCGTGCCACTTCGGCAATCATGAATCCGCCTACCCGGTTATCCAACGCCCGACCCACAACAAACCGGTCATTCAGAATTGTCATTTCGTCTTCAAACGTTACCACCGATCCAACGTGGATCCCTTTACTTTCAACTTCTTCCTTGGTATCGCAACCCGTATCGATGAAAAGGTTGGAGAGGCTCGGAACTTCTTCCTTTTGCGGATTTCGAACATGAATGGCCGGCCAACCGAAAACACCCTTCACAATTCCTTTTTTGGTGTGAATGTTCACACGCATGGAAGGTGCGATCTGGTGGTCGGATCCACCATTTCGTTTCACGTATATGAGACCTTCCTTGGTGATGTAATTGACGTACCATGAGATTTCATCGGCATGCGCCTCGATAACCACCTTATATTTTGCATCAGGATTTATCACTCCAACCACAGAGCCATATACGTCAGTAAAATAGCTGTCGATATATGGTCTAAGGTAGTCTAACCAGATCTGCTGCCCCGAAGACTCGAAACCTGTCGGAGATGCATTATTCAGATATAATCTTAGAAAATTGAGGCTTTCTTTACGCATTTCACTTAGTTCAGTCTACTGATTTTGCTCAAATATAATAGTAGCGTACAAAATAAAAAAAGCCTTCTCTTTTGAGAAGGCTTTTGGTGACTCGACTGGGGCTCGAACCCAGGACCCTAACATTAAAAGTGTTATGCTCTACCAGCTGAGCTATCGAATCTGGTTTTTTAAAATCGGTTGCAAATATATACCCTTGGTATTGGAATTACAACCCAAATATCGCATTTGACATCATTGAGCTGAATCGCAGTTGCAGTGCGGCTTTCAGCTATTTTTCAACCCTGATGGAATGACCCATTTTATCTCTTTTTGTCTGAAGATAAAAGCGATTATGCTCATTTGCAGCAATCTCGATAGCCACATTTTCAACGATCTTTAGTCCGTATCCTATCAGGCCGGTACGTTTCTTTGGGTTGTTGCTCATCAGTTTCATCTGTTTCACGCCCAGGTCGCGAAGAATCTGCGCCCCGATCCCATAGTCTCGTTGATCCATGTCGAAACCAAGCGCCAGGTTGGCTTCAACCGTGTCCATGCCTGTTTCCTGAAGCTCGTATGCCCTCAGTTTATTGAGCAGACCGATTCCTCGTCCTTCTTGATTCATGTAAACAATAACTCCTTTTCCAGCATCTTCTACCATTTCCATGGCGGCATGTAATTGAGCTCCACAATCACATCGGCATGAACCGAAAATATCTCCAGTGACGCACGAGGAATGAACCCTCACGAGTATTGGTTCGTCTTGCTGCCAAGTTCCTTTCACTAAGGCCAGATGCGTTTGGTCGGTGGTGGTCTGTCGGTAGGCTACAAGTTTGAAATCACCCCATTCGGTCGGCATTTCAACGTCTATCTGGCGCTCGATCAATGACTCGTTATTAACCCGATACTCGATCAGGTCTTTGATGGAAATGAGTTTCAGCGAGAACTTTTCGGCAATTTTCACCAGTTGCGGCAATCGGGCCATGGTGCCATCTTCGTTCATGATCTCAACGATGACGCCAGCAGCTTCAAATCCAGCAAGACGAGCCAGATCAATGGCTGCTTCTGTGTGTCCGGCTCTTCTCAGAACTCCGCCTTTCTTGGCTTTGAGCGGGAAAATGTGCCCAGGTTTGCCCAATTCCTCAGGACGGATGGTAGGATCGATCAACGCTTTCACGGTTTTTGCCCTGTCGCTGGCCGAAATGCCCGTGGTACATCCATGCCCAATAAGGTCTACCGAAACCGTGAATGGGGTTTCGTAGGCTGCGTTGTTGTTCTGGACCATAAGGTCTAGACCAAGTTCCACGCATCGGTCTTCCACAAGGGGAGCGCAGATCAGACCGCGACCGTGTGTGGCCATGAAATTGATCATTTCGGGAGTTACGGCACGTGCCGCAGCTACAAAATCCCCTTCATTTTCGCGGTCCGCGTCATCAACCACTATAACTACTTTCCCAGCTTTGATATCTTCGATGGCAGATTCAATGCTATCAAGTTTGATGTTCAGATCGGTCATTTTCTAAAATTGGGTGCAAAGGTATTCAATTGAAACACCTCGAACGGATCAACTGTTCAGTAAAAACTGTCCTTGACTGATAATTGCCAATGGCAGGCCTTTCAGTTCGCGACCAATGAGTGGTGAATTCTTCGACAGACTTCTGATTCCGTTCTTTTCGTAGAACCATTTCAGCTCGGGGGCGAAGATGGTGAGTTCGGCCTCATTTCCTTCTTTGATGGTCGGGGTATCAAGGTTTAAAATTGACCGGGGTCCGGTGGTGAATTTTGAAATAATGTCTTCCAATTTCATCTCGGCCGACAAGGCTTCGATGGCTACCGAAAAGGCGGTCTCCAAGCTGATGATGCCGGCTTCGGCCGTATTGAACTCCGAAAATTTCGCTTCGATCTCGTGTGGTTCGTGGTCGGAAATAATGGCATTGATGGTGCCGTCTGCCAAGCCGGCCTTTAAGGCGGCAATGTGCTCCTCGTTTCTGAAAGGCGGCACTACTTTGAAATTCGGTTCAAAATCGCTGAGATGAGCATCTGAAAGTAGCAGATGATGGGCCGGAACGCTTGCCGTTACTTTCAATCCCTTGGCCTTGGCCTTTCGTATCAATTCAACAGAGCCTTTAGTGGTGATGTGCGAGAAATGGACCGATGTGTCGGAATATTCTGCCAAGAAGAGGTCTCGGCTGACCATTATCTCTTCAGCCATGGCCGGAATACCTTTCAGGCCAATGTTCGTATTCACCGTTCCTTCATGCATCTGACCACCGCTCGACATGCGGGCATCCTGACAGAAGGTATAGATGGGCAATTTCAGGTCGCCTCCGTATTGAAACGCCAGATTCTGAACCTTGCTGTTCTCAATGCTGTGTTTTCCGTTGCTCATGGCCACCGCTCCAGATTGCTTCATGTCGAACATTTCGGCCAACGATTCGCCTTTCAACCCCTTGGTTATCGCACCGATAGGAAGGACTCTTACCGCATGACCTTCGGCCTTTTTCAATAGATATCTGATGGCCGACTTATCGTCTGTAGCGGGCTGCGCTTCAGGCGAAATGGCCACACGTGTGAATCCGCCCTGAGCGGCTACATTCAGCCCCGATTCCATGTCCTCCTTGTGTTCTCTTCCCGGATCCCCGAATGTGACGTAGAGGTCTACCCAACCGGTAGAAACGTAAAGCCCTTCACCTTCAATCAGTTCTTCAACGCCTTCAGCATCAATGTCTTTTCCTATTTGCTTGATGATGCCATCTTCAATGAGGATGTCTGTGATCTTACCGTTGTGTTTTGACGAGGGGTCGATGATCCTGGCCGAACGTATGAGTATCTGCATGGTTATAGGATTCTGATCAAAATGGTTTCTGCTAACAAGAAGAACAATCCGAGAATTAGGAAAAGGCGCCATAGTTGTTTCCCGTCCTGAAGTTGGGTCACTTCGTTGGCAATGGTCTCTGTACTGGCTTCTACGATCTGAAGGTTGCTGATGCCGAGATCGCTTGCAATTTTTTGAAATTCTTCTATTCCCAAAAAGTTCATATCGCTTTCTGTGCGATCGTAATTGAAACTCACGGGCCGAATGGTGTCTTCGTCAGCCATTATCAGAAAATGACCATCGGTCCGCACTTGATCATGAACCAGAATGCCGTTACCGTCAGCGCGCACCACCCGTTCTGGCATGAAGGAACCATTGTCCTCCATCGATCTAACCTCTAATTTATTGCCATCAGCGATCTTCGAATCCAACGCTATGAATTCGTCAGAACCTATGGTTTCGGAACTAGCCCCGTGTGAAACGCTGTTCAAAGCCATGTTGTAGATTACCGGGACGAAAAGGGCATGTCGATGAAAATTGGTCCATTCATCCTGAAGAGCAGAGGTGAGTACATAGCACGAACCCTTGCCGAAAAAATAGGCCGAAAGACAAGGTTGCCCGTTCGCAAGGGTCAGCAATCGTTCAGCACCACCGCTGGTGGTGATTGAAGTTCCGAAGTGCCTAGATGTGGTTGGAAGGTCGATTCTTTCTTCCCATTCAGTGAACACATTCTTAAAGATTCGGCTTTTCAAATTAACGCCTTCCACTTTCAGTTTTGTGGTATCTGAAGCGGTCAATTGCTCAGCCCTCAAAGCCAAAAGAAGTTCGTTCGTACTGCTGAATTCGGGCTTCTCTGAGGGGATGAATAGCAGGCTTCCTCCATTCTCCACAAACTTTCTCAGTTCCTGCACCATGCCAGAAGAAAAGCTTGCAACACCATTGCAGACCAGCAGATCGGTGGATGCCAAAAGTGAATAGTCGAGGTTGGCGCTCGAGTTCTCTGTAAGCACAAAATTCGCTTCGGACGCAAACACCTTTTTCACATGCGATGAAGTCTTTTCCCCGTTCAACAATAGAATCCTCACGTTATTGGCAAGATCGAACGATAGGTGGTAATTGTCATCGTACGTAATCGGATAGTCCTGAATGGCCACCTCGGCAAATTGCAGTCCCGATGCTGAATTGGTGAAGGTCATTTCAATATCTTCAAAACTCTGCGCAGCAATGGTGGCAGAGCCAACTGATCGTTGGACCGAATTGATGGTCAGTTTTGCTGAAACGTTCTCCACCTCAGAGGTTCCTGAATTGCGTAGCCGAACCATTAGGACATCGGACTGTTCGGGTAGTCGGGTCGGAGTTTGGAACCAACAGCTATCTATGTAGATGTTCGATTCGACCGAAGTCTGTGTCGGCACCACGAAAATGTTCAAGAGCGTATCGACAATATTGGAGGTTGGAGTAACGGTTTTGCGCTGCAGGTCGCTAATGAAATAGAGTAGTCCTGATTCTTGCGCTCCTATCATTCCTGACGTTCTCGAAACAATGTCATTGAACGAACGCAATTGAGGAGTTGCTTCTATCAAGGTCACTTCGTTCTTGAATTCCTCGAAGGAAAGTTTGCGTACATGTGCCGGATTGAAATCGTTGGTCAACAAACGGATCTCCGCTCCATTGGCATAGACCGAACCCAATTCAATGGCCTTGGCCTTCGCTTCTTCAAGCATGTTTCCGGCTTCTCCCTGAGCGTTCATGCTGAAGGAATTGTCAACGTAAATGACCACGGAGTTCAGTGCTTCTGAGCTAATTCCGGCTCCTTTAGGAATAAAAGGCCGAGCAAAGGCCAGCACCAAACAGGCAATGGCCAGTATCCGCGAGAGAAGGATGAGCAGATTTTTGAGCTTATTCCTGCTCTTGGTCTCAATTTCAACATCTTTCAGAAAGCGTATGTCAGAGAAGTAGATCTTCTTGAATCGTCTGAAATTGAATAAATGAATGATAATGGGAACCGAAATTGCAGCAAGTGCAAACAGGAATTCGGGATAGGCGAAATTCATTAAAGCGCGAAGTTAGTAATTCGCGAAAGGAAAAGTGGAAGCAGTTGCGTTCTTGTTTCAGAACCTGATCAATTTCCCCTCGGTGAGTTGTTCACGATGGATATTCGATGCGCACGTGATAAATGTTCAATAGTTTCTTCTTGAAGATGGCACGCACCTCCGAAATATCGCGAAGCGTAATGTTGGCATTGTCAAACTGCCCTTCGTTGAACTGACGGTCAATGATCTGATCAACCAATTTTCCGACAGATTCTATGGTGTATTCGTTCAAACTTCGTGACGAGGCTTCTACGCTGTCGGCCATCATCAGTACGGCCATTTCCTTGGTGAACGGCTTTGGACCCGGATAACTGAAATGCTCCTTGTCCAGTTCGCCTTCCGGAAAATTCTGAAGATAGGAGCGATAGAAATATTGGACCGTTGACGTTCCATGATGCGTTCTAATGAAATCGATCAACTGTTCGGGCAGTTTATTCTCTTTGGCCAGTTCCACGCCTTTTATCACATGATTGATGATGATTCGCGCACTTTCTTCGAACGACATGTCATCGTGTGGATTGACGCCCGTAACCTGATTCTCTATGAAATGCATGGGAGCATACAGCTTTCCGATGTCGTGATAAAGAGCAGCGGTTCTTATTAGCAATGCATTACCTCCGATCTCATAGATGGCGGTTTCGGCCAAACTGGCCACCTGCAGCGAATGCTGAAAAGTACCAGGTGCTTCTGACGCCATTTGCCTCAGCAACCGATGATTGGTGTTGTTCAATTCGAGCAGCGTAACGTCTGAAATGAAACCGAATATCTTTTCAAACAGATAAATAAGCGGATAGGCAAGGAGGGTTAAACCGACACTGCCGGCAAACCACACGAACATGTTCAGGTCAATGTTCTGCACATCCCCTTCCTGCATAATGGCAATGCTGAAATAGCTGGCCGCATAAGTGAAGAAAACGATGAACATGGAAATGAAAAGCTGTGACCTGTTCTGCAAACTCAAAAGAGAGAAAATGGCAATG
>CAMCFW010000112.1 GCA_945874195.1 Chryseobacterium gleum | reverse complement strand
AAGGCGCTCCCATCGCCATTGGCATAAATGTCAACTCTGGTTGCGAATACTGAATCGCCATTTTCCGTTCTAATTCTGTCTGGTAGATTTCTTCTGGTGGCCATTAGGCGCATCGGATGGATCTCGGTTTTTGCTGGCGGATGACCACGGTCCCATATCCATTGGCCTTCAATGTGGACCCAATCTCCGGCAGTCGGCCAGTTCCATATTATATCATGCCGTTCATGTCCTTCCGAGCCATAGCCGGCACTTCCTCCCTTGCGACATTGGTCTGCGTGTTTGTTTCCGCGGTTTGCTGCCCCCAGCCCAGACTCTATTTCGCAATGGATCCAATCTCTCACTATAGTATCCCTTAATTCTTCCCCATCGGGGCCCTTTACTAATTTTATGTAGCGCGAAAGGACATGGCGATAACCTGAATCTGGAAACAAATTGAAGGAAAAGTCGTGTGTGTAGTGGTAAAGAGGAAGGTCCTCGAAGCTAACGTGCGGAACTCCGAATTTGTATCCAAAGTGCCCATCGATGGGCATGATGTGCCCTTCGACAATGGTAACCGTGTCTTTGTGAATTACGGGTCGCCACGAGGGCAGAATGAGGGAGATATCGACCACATGTTTGAATCCGTAGATCTTCAGGGTATCGAGACAGGGATAAATACCAAGGTCCGCCTCATCAGAAAACCGAAGACCATCAGGATACCAGAACGGTGCCTGTGCAAAGGCTGATTGGGTGACGAGAAAAATTATGGGCATGAGAAATCGTCTCATGCAACCCGTGCACTGCGTGCAATCAATTTCTGGAGAATTTGGACCGCATTGGTTGCCGCGCCTTTACGAAGGTTGTCGGCAACAATCCACAGGTTGATAGCGTTCTCCTCGCTTTCATCTTTTCTGATCCTTCCCACAAAAACGTCATTTTTCCCATGAGCCCTCAACGGCATTGGATAGATGTTTTTGGATGTGTCATCCTCAAGAACAATTCCCTCAGCCTTGGAAAGCACATCTCGTATTTCATTAAGGGTGGCAGATTTTTCAAAGCTGATGTTCACAGATTCAGAATGCCCTCCAATAACTGGCACGCGAACAGCAGTGGCGGTCACCTTTAGATCTGGAATTCCCATGATCTTTCTGCTTTCGTTCACCAACTTCATCTCTTCTTTGGTATATCCGTTTTCTAGGAACACATCGCAATGCGGAATGCAATTGTGATGGATCGGGTGTGTGTAGGCAGGACTGCTGGCGGGCACACCCCTCTCTTCCTCTTCCAACTGTTGCAAGGCCGCTTTTCCAGTTCCGCTTACGGACTGATAGGTGCTTATTACCACACGTTTGAGCCCAAACGCCTTGTGGAGAGGGAAGAGGGCCACAACCAATTGGATGGTGGAACAATTCGGATTGGCGATGATGCGAGAATCATCTTTGATAGCGTGAAGATTCACTTCTGGAACCACCAATGGAATGTTGGGCTCCATGCGCCATGCCGATGAGTTGTCAATCACAATAGTGCCAAGCTCAGCGAATTTTGGAGCCCATTCCAAGGAGGTCTTTCCGCCCGCAGAGAAAATAGCGTAGTCGGGTCGGAGGGTAAGTGCCTGAGCCATGCCCACCACCTTCAACTTCTTTCCATTGAACAAAATGGAAGAACCGATGGAAGATTCGGATGCAACAGGAATGAGTTGTGTGACCGGAATATCGAATTCCTCAAGCACCTTAAGCATTTCGCGACCAACCAGTCCTGTTGCCCCAACTACCGCAATTCTCATGTCGCCTAAGGATTAAATTTAACACTTGATAGGAGCTCAAAAGTACTACATTTACCTCCCTTGCAGCCTTGAGATGAACCCTCTAGATCGATTTTTAACGGCATCCGGAATTTGTCTTGCCATCCTCTTCGGTGCCACGAGTTCCGAAGCGCAGGTAAGCGAAGACTTTAGCGATTTTGAGCTTTCGGCCAACCCGACCTGGACGGGTACGCTTTCTACGTTCATGATCAACACAGACACGGTTCTTCAGCTAAACGATGTTGCGTCCGGGGCATCTTATCTGTCTACTTCGTTCGCTCCATATTCGTTGGATGATGTAGAATGGCAGTTCTGGGTCAAACAATCATTCAGCGGTTCGTCAAGCAATTATGGTAGGGTCTATCTTGCAAGCAGCGAGTCTGATCTTGGTGTTGCTTTGGACGGATATTACCTCCAATTCGGTGAAGCACTTTCAAACGATGCGATTGAGTTGTTCCATCAATCTGGAAGTACTTCAACATCGGTTTGCCGTGGAACCGAGGCGTTGATCGCTAACAGCTTCAATTTCCGAGTGAGGGTCAGAAGAGACGCTTCAGGCAATTGGGAATTGGCCATAGACCCGAACAGTGGGACAGATTTCGCGGTGCAGGCCACAGGGAACCATACCACCGTGACATCAACCACCAACTTCGGAGTAAGGTGTGAGTACACTTCCAGCAATGCCAATAAGTTTTTCTACGATGACATTTATATGGGTCCTTATATCGTAGACCCGGAACCCCCAACGCTGCTTTCTTTGGATGTCGTCTCAAATTCGCAGCTCGATCTTACGTTCAGCGAGCCACTTGAGCAGACCGCAGCTGAAAACGAATCGAATTATGTGGTCAACAATGGAATTGTCAATCCAAATTCGGCCACTTTGGATGGTGCAGACCCGACCCTGGTCCATCTTTCCTTTACTTCCACCTTCACCAACGGCACCACCTACGACTGTACTGTTGCGGGTCTATCCGACCTTTCTTCGAACCTGATGTTGACAACCAGTCAACCGTTCACCTATGTGGTCACCGAAGCAGCAACTTACAGAGAAGTGGTGATCAACGAGGTCTTGGCCGACCAGACCCCAACTGTAGGCTTACCCGAAGCGGAATTCATTGAACTGCACAACGTGAGCAACAAGTTCATTGATATCGGAGGATGGAAACTTGGCGATGCCACTTCGACAGGAACCATCGACACACACATCATCGGTCCTGGACAGTACGCCATTCTAGCATCGACCGCAAACGCTCCCATGTTCGGGTTCTTTGGAAATTCAGTGCCGGTTACCAGTTTTCCGTCATTCAACAATGAAGGTGATCGCATTGTGTTGCTAGATGCTGACCTCAACGAGATAGATCAATTGACCTACGACCTAAGTTGGTATAAGGATTCGGCCAAGGAGGATGGAGGCTATTCCTTGGAACAGATGAATCCATTACTGAGCTGTAGCAAGTCGCAGAACTGGGCCGCTTCAAACAGCTCATTTGGTGGAACACCCAATGCTCAGAATTCAGTTTACAACGAAATTCCAGATACAACAGGTCCGATCCTCAGTTCCATTGATGTCGTTGGGCCTCAGGAACTGAAGATATTTCTGAGCGAACCGCTCTTGGCGTCTGGAGTTTCGAGTGCGAATATCTTATCTGAGCCTACCCTTGCCATTGGTTCGGCATTCGCCATCAGTCCTGACGATCAGGACATTACCATTCTTCTGACGGCCAACATTGACACGGGAGTCTATTACACCGTTCACATCACCGGTCTTAGCGATTGTGAAGGGAATCTTCAATCGACCGATTCGACAGGTAGGTTCATTCTTCCATTTACAGCCGACTCTGGCGATTTTAAGATCAACGAATTGCTTTTTGACCCTTTGACCGGGGGATCAGACTATATAGAACTTGTGAATGTGACCGATCGCCCGTTGAATATGAAAGGGTGGATGTTGGCCACGTTTGACGAAGAAGACGGTATCAGTTCGCATCGGATAATTGTAGACAGGAATTACGCGGTGCCCCCTGGGGCCTATGTTCTGATCGCAGAAGACACCACCAACGTGATGACCAACTACATTCAGCATGGCGTTGGCAATTACATTCTGGCCGATATGCCTAGCTACAATAACGACTCTGGAACAGTTTATCTGCTCACTTTCGATTCAATTGTTGCCGAACGTTTTAAATATGATGATGAGATGCATTTTGCGCTTTTGAGCACGGTCGATGGTGTTTCACTCGAGCGGTTGGATATGAACAGATCAATTGACGACCGTGGAAATTGGCATTCGGCCGCGCAGCCTGTAGGTTTCGGAACGCCCGGACTCGAAAATTCGCAGTATTACCCAACCAACCCCTCGGCTGGAGAAGTGAGCATGGACCCCGAGATCTTTTCTCCCGACAATGATGGAGAAAACGATTTCTTGAATATCAATTACAGTTTCAACGCGCCCGGATTTGTCGGAACGATTCGGATCTACGATTCAAACGGTAGACCCGTCCGTCAGCTCATTTCCAACGAATTGTTGGCAACCAGTGGAGTGTACACTTGGGATGGCACCACCGATAGAGGTGAAAAGGCACGGATAGGCATGTATGTGGTCATGTTCGAAGCCTTCAGTGTGACGGGCGATCAGAACAACTACAAGATGAGCGCTGTGCTCGGTGGAAGGCTTTGATCACTCACTTGAGAGAATTCCTGATAGTGCCTCCTTTTCCTTTGGTCCGAATGGATCAGCCCTGTCTATCTAACCACCATGTATCGGATCGTTTGTTGCCCTTCTTCAGATGCGGCCCTGATCAAATAAGACCCTAGCGGGAGGTGCAAGGTGCTATAACCAATGGTTTGGCCAACAGTGGTATTGCCGGTATAAATTCGGTCTACGAGCATTCCATTTACCGAATAGATACTGATATCTAACGGCCCATCTATTACGCTGTTCACCTTCAGTTCAACTGCTGAATGATTGGAACCTAAACTCACAAGTGCGAGTGCGTCCGGTTGCAAAGGATCTTCCACTCCGGCCAAAACCGAAGGAGACATGATCCAATTCGTAATGCTCGATGCCATTGGACTGACCGTGCTTCCGTGGTGGGCCACCCAGTCTCCTGCCTCATCGATCAAGAACTTATGGAAATTCCAAGTTATCGGAGCGTTGGTAACCCCGTTCAAATCTACCTCTTGTAACCAACGGAAAACCGGGGCGGTGTCTGGTTCGACCGCAATGATCCGCGACATCATTTGAAACGTGACTCCGTAGTTCGATGTGCAGAATTCCAATATGGTTGAATCGTTGTGCGGATCCTGATTATCGAAATCGTTGCATGGAAAGCCGATGATCTCAAAATCGTACTGTTGATACTGTTCGTAGAGATTTTGAAGATCGTCAAATTGGGGGGTAAAGCCGCAGTAACTAGCCGTGTTGACCACCATTACCTTCTTGCCATGATACTGCGAAAAGTCAATGTTGTCGCCCAGAATACTTCTGGCAGAATAGTCGTGGAAGTTGGTGGTTCCTTGAGCGAATACGCACGAAGCGGATATCGCAACGGCAAACAATAGTAAGGGTCGTTTCATGATTCAAGCCACTTAGGTACGTGACGGAATGTAAAACTACGTCTAAAACATCAGGATTCACACGAAACGGACTCGTTGCTGATCAAAGCAACTCATTCGCCAGATTCGCCAGATCACTCCTTTCTCCTTTCTCGAGCGTCACGTGTGCGCAAAGCCTGTTACCCTTCACCTTTTCGATGAGATAAGACAATCCGTTGCTTTGCGTGTCGAGGTAAGGTGTATCAATTTGAAAGATATCTCCGGTGAAGATGATCTTCGTGTTTTCTCCGGCCCGAGTAATGATGGTCTTCACTTCGTGAGGCGTAAGATTCTGAGCCTCATCGATAATGAAGAAGATGTTGGACAGACTTCGACCTCTTATATATGCCAACGGAGTAATGACCAGTTTCTCCTGTTCCACCATCATTTGTATCTGTTTGGCCTCCTTGCCATTCTCAGGAAACTGACTTTGAATGAACTTCAAATTGTCCCAAAGCGGTTCCATATATGGGTTGATCTTGCTTTTGATGTCGCCAGGAAGATATCCGATGTCGCGGTTGCTTAAAGGAACAATGGGACGGGCAAGGTAGATCTGCCGATAGTCACGTTTCTGCTCCATTGCTCCTGCCAAAGCAAGCAGTGTTTTCCCCGTCCCGGCAACACCCTGAAGCGTAACAAGTTTGATATTGGGGTCGAGTATGGCATGAAGTGCAAACACCTGTTCCGCATTTAAAGGCCGAATGCCATAGGCTGTGGTCTTTTCAATGCGATGAAGCAGTCCCGTTTCCGGATTGTTGTGCACCAAGGCCGATTTCTTCCCGTTCTTAAGGATGTAATAATGATTGAGCGGAGCATTTTTAAGACCAACTCTCGCAGGTTCGCAGGTTCCACTCTCATAAAGATCATTGATGACTGCCGACTCCAAACCTTCAATCGAACTATCACCCTTATAAATGGAACTTACGTCCTTGATCTTTCCGGTCTCGTAATCCTCAGCATTCAGGTTCAACGACTTGGCCTTCAACCTTAGATTGATGTCCTTGCTTACCAGTATCACCTTTCGGTCAGGGTGCTCCGTTTGAACCGAGAGAGCAGAATTCAATATCCGATGATCAGCCTTCACTTCACCGAATACTGCATTGGCATCTACACTTCCAGAGCCGTTCATGATCACCTTGAAAGAACCCTTTTTTGTCCCGTTTATGGGAATCCATTGTTGAAGCGTTTTAGAGCCGGCCAACGCGTCCAATTCTCTGATGAATTCGCGGGCCGAAAAATTCTTGCTGTCGTTGCCTTTCTTAAAGTTATCAAGCTCTTCCAGCACTGTGATCGGAATGGTCACATCGTGCTCGTCAAATTGTTTTATTGCATTGTGATCGTAGATGATCACCGAAGTGTCCAGAACAAAGATCTTTCTAACCACCGTTTTCTTAGCCATTCGCCTTAGGATATGGTGCGAAATTTAGTCTTTACAACGGGCGAAGGCCTCCAATATTTTAGTTTTGGCGTTCTAGTTTTCAACACGGAAATGTGAAGTAAATTGCAATACCCAAACCCTACCATGAAACGACTGG
>CAMCFW010000111.1 GCA_945874195.1 Chryseobacterium gleum | reverse complement strand
GATTATTGGAAATTGGACCTCAGAAACGATCAGAAGTGCAAAAGTCTTTCAATCACTGTACTATCGACACATTTGACATTGTTCCAGACTATAACCCAACCATTATAGGAGATCTTACAAGACATAATTCACACATTTCGGATGCCACTTACGACATTGTGAGCTGTTTAGAAATTTTAGAGCATACCGTCAACCCATTCAAGGCCATCGATGAGTTACGAAGAATCTTGAAACATGGCGGATACCTTCTGCTCTCTGCACCATTGAACTGGAGAATCCACGGGCCAATACCAGATTGTTGGAGAATTACGGAGTTCGGATGGAGGGTACTGTTGAAAGATTTCGAAATCTTAGAAATTGACAAACTTGATACTCCGGGGCGAAACCTATTTCCTATTCACTATAATATTTTGGTTAAATGCGATAAAACCAAGGATGTTGATTTGAACGAGATGCGCTTTGAACCTGTAGATTAATATTGACAATGCAAGACTCCAAGATTACAGTTTCAGTATTAATTCCAACTTATAATCATGAGAGTTTTATTGAAGAATGCCTCAATGGAGTTCTTTCTCAGAAATGCAATTTCAACGTTGAAGTAATAGTTACAGATGATTGTTCACCAGATAAAACGGAGCAAGAAGGCTTTGCAGATTAAGTTGATTCAACATCGCATGTCCTTTCGAAGTAATTCACCTACCGAATAATTGATGAACGAGCCTATCCCGATGGAAAGACCGATGGTAAGCGTGTGGATGATTACCTACAATCATGAAAAATACATCCGAGCCTGTTTGGATTCGGTCGTGATGCAGAAAACTAATTTTCGCTTTGAAGTGGTGATTGGCGAAGATTGCTCAACTGACGGAACCAAAGCAATTGTTCGTGAGTTTGAGAATCGATTTCCAGAGATTATTAAACCCATTTATCAAAAGACCAATCAAGGTGCTTACGCTAATTCTTTAAAATTTGTAGTTCCTCAGCTATCTGGCAAATACATAACGCCATTGGAAGGCGATGATTACTGGACTGACCCTTTGAAGCTTCAGAAACAGGTAGACGCTATGGAAGCCGACCTGAGTTTATCTATGGTCTTAACCGATGCTCAAAAGTCCATAGACGGCAAACTAGTGCCATTTTACCCTGGAAAATTGCCGCCCGAAAAGTTCGACCTGAGACAGTTTCTTACCGACAGACACCTTGTAGCCACTTGTACTGTCATGCTAAAAAGAGATGCGGTAGAAGAGGCCGTTCGCGCGCTTGCTAACTCAGACGGCAAAATCTTCCATATGGATTTCTTCATCTGGTGCATTGCAGGTCGTCAAGGCCAATATCGGTTTCTGGATATTAAAACTGGTGTTTATCGCATACACTCATCGAGCATTTTAAGAAGCACCTCACGAAACATCACGCTTCAGCGCGGAAAAGAAATGAACCATTTTTTGGTAGATTATTTGGGTTCAGAGTACAAACGGCATTTTTTGGCTGGCGATTGGTGGTATCACTTGGAATTCGCGTTCTTAGCAATACAGGAAAAGCAGTGGTTGCGGTCGATAGCATTTCTCTTGAGGTCGCTCATCTCGGCTACCCGCTATGGGCAGGGACGACAGTTGCGGATCATGCGTGATTATCTGTATCGAGTTCGAAATCGAAGAGTTATAAATTGAGCTCGGTTTTGGCCACAGAACTAGCGTGCTATGTGACACTTGGACACTAAACTGTATTTTTCCACCGATTAGGATACTGAAATGAGAATCATCAAACCCACAGGCACAAAACTCATCTGTCTTACCCCTGTCGTGAACGAAGCATTTGAGCTCGACCGATTCCTTCAGGCAACCAGTCTATGGGCGGATCACATCATCTGCGGGTATCAAGTTTCAAGAGACAGTACACTTGAAATACTTGAAAAATACCCGAAGGTGACCATCGTGCACAGCCCGAATCAGGATTGGAATGAGCTTTCAATGCGGTCCCTTTTGTATGAAGAAGCAAGGAAATTAACGGCCGAGCGAAGGATCATCATGAATCTGGATGCAGACGAGTTAATATCGGCAAACTTCATGACCTCTCCCGAATGGAAAACCATACTAAACCTTCCTAAAGGTTCAATCATCAGAATTCCGTGGTGCAATCTACAGCCCGACATGCAACAATACTTGCCAAGCAACATGATCGAGGTTGGTTTTGTCGATGATGGGGCCTCCACCCTTTCAGGTAGCATCATGCACATGGGGCGGGTGCCTTGGCCTAATTACGACATAAATATAATGCGATGTTGCGAACTGAAACTTCTTCATTATCAGGCCACGAACACGGAACGGATACTGAGCAAAGCACGTTGGTACCGAGCTTATGAGAAAGTAGGTAAGGGTGAGTTCGGTCCCAACATTTACCGCAAATATTCAGCAGCATTGAATCCACCGCGTTTTCTCGAAGTAAGATCGGAATGGTTCAACGGTTACAGTGACCTCGGAATCGATGTCACTTCCGTGTCATATAGTTACGATTATCCAAATGACTACAGACTGCTCCAATACCTTGAGGAATACGGTACCAAGTATTTCAGGATGGTAGATATATGGGATAAGGACTGGGTGCAATTCGCAACTGGGAAAAAGCCTAGCCCAGAACGGTTCAAAGACCCACGGACCATAATTGACAGGCTGATTTTCCGCTATATGCGCTGGTCGTTCGTCACGGAGAAGACTTTATTTAGGAAGTTGATCATCCGACTACTTGATCGACTACTTAGGCTAATTGGATACTCCAGTTGAGCATACATTCGCATGACTCCCAAAGCAGATGAAACCGATAGTCACAGCCTGCATCATCTCGTACAATCAGGAGAAGTTCATTGACGAAACACTCAACGGAGCAATTGCGCAACAACTGAACGTAGGTTACGAGGTGGTGGTTGGCGATGATGCATCGACCGATGCAACCCCCGAACTGATAGCTGCAGCGGCAGCCGCAAACCCGAAACTGCGTGTGCTTCCTACGATCGAAAATCTCGGCATGCCAGGCAACTGGGCTCGGACCATCGATGCCTGTAAAGGGAAATACATAGCACTCTGCGAAGGGGATGATACATGGACCGACCCCCAAAAACTGCAAAAGCAGATAGACCTTCTTGAAAGGAATCCCGCAGCAGCCGCGTGCTTCAGTAATGCGACTGTGATCAACGATGACGGTCAGCAAAGCCGATATCCGTACGTAGACAAGGCTTTCGGCATCTTGAAAGCTGATGACTTCTTCAAACTGAATTTCAACCCCATTCCTACTTGTACACTGGTTTTTAGGCGTTCGTTCTTCAATGGCTTTCCACCAGAATATTACCAAAGCCCGTTTGCTGACTGGATACTGCACACGCTATTGATTCAACGGGGCGATTACATCTATTTGCCGGAGTCGACCGCTTCGTACAGAAAACACGGTGGTGGCCTCTGGTCCGGCATTCAGGAGGAAAAACAATTGCTGAACAAGTTGAAGGCCCTTGAAATTATTAGTGCATTGGTTGAGCAGAAACACCGATCCCCGGTTGCATCAGCGATAAAAAAACAATTGGACGAACTGCTTTACTTCTATCGCGAACAGGGCGAACGAGGCAAATACTGGCGAATGTGGCTTAGGCTCAAACTGACCGAGGTGCTATGAAAGCGGCCGGCATTTCCGTAATTGTTTGCTGTTTCAACAGTGAAGCGAGAATCGAACTTACGCTTCGGCACCTGCTGAAGCAAGAATTGAGCTCGGACCTGAATTGGGAGATCATCGTGATTGACAATAGATCGACCGATGACACCGCCAAACTGGCCACCCATCTTCTTTCAGAACATGCGGGTTCCATTGATTGGAAAGTGGTGAATGAAAATGAGCCCGGACTGAGCAATGCACGCAACAAAGGGTTTGAAGAGGCGAGGTTCAATATCGTGCTGATGGTGGATGACGATAATAGCCTGGCGCCCGGTTACGTGCAAGGAATCTGGAACTCATTTCAGCAGAACCCGAATGCCGGAATGGTGGGCGGAACAGGGATTGCCGCATTGGAATCTGAACCACCAGCTTGGTTCAAACAGTACGATTACTGCTACGCGATCGGACCGCAATCTGACGGCAAACAACAGGTGGAGCACTTATATGGCGCGGGTTTGGCTTTGCGAATGGATTTGCTCGAAAAACTGCGCAACGCTGGATTCCGAAGCCTTCTTTCCGATCGCGTGGGCAACAGCCTCATGTCTGGCGGAGACACCGAACTTTGTTTTGCCTTCCGCCTTGCAGGATATGAACTTGTACACCGTTCGGATCTGACATTCGCGCACCATTTACCATCGGCCAGAGTGAACTGGAAATATCTTCGCAGACTGTTTTCCGGATTCGGTCATACAAAAGCCTACTTGGAGGTCTACACATCTGCGGTTTCATGCCGACCAATTCCCACCCAAGGAAAACTCCCGTTCTGGCTGGACCGGGCCATTTATCTGGGCAAAAATCTAATTCCCGACCTACCGGTTCTCCTGTTCGGGTTGTTCTTACCAATGGAAGGAAATAAAAAATTGCTGACCGCATTGGCCAAACTTGGCCAGATCAGAAGGATCGTGACGCTTAAGACCGAGTATTACGCCATGTTTAAACAGGTTTATTCACTTCGTGATACTTTTCGAGCATGAAAGGTCCGTTGGTCACCGTTCTTATGCCCGTTTACAATGCGGAGAAGTTTGTAGCAGCCGCCATTCAAAGTATTCTTGACCAAACATTCCCGGACTTTGAACTTCTTGTGATTGACGATGGATCAACTGATAATTCTGCGGCCATTATCAAAAGTTTTCGAGATGATAGGATCGTTTACACGAAAAATGAGACCAATCTCAAACTAATCACAACCCTCAATAAAGGACTTGAACTTGCCAATGGCAAATACATTGTCAGACTGGATGCTGATGATCTGGCCACGGAAACCCGTATTCAAGATCAGGTTGAGTTTATGGAAGCGAACCCCAAAGTTGGTCTTTCCGGAACTTGGTACGAGGCCTTTGGTTCGGTCAGTTCCATTGGAAAAAACCCCATCAGCAATGCTGAGATCAGATATATGTCCTTTTACCAGTGTCCGATAATTCATCCTTCAACCATATTCAGGACATCTGTGATCCGAGAGAACAACCTACGGTATAATATGGGCTTTCCCCATGCCGAAGATTATGAGCTTTGGGGACAATTTGCTGAAGTTTCGGAGTTGGCCAACATTCCTAAAGCGCTTTTGAAATACCGTGTTCACGAGAACAATATTTCCAAACTTCAGAATGAAACGCAGAAATATAACAGTTACCGAATTAAGAAGCAGTTATTTCAAAAAGTGGGAGTTACTGCTTCGGACCATGATCTCGACCTGTTCCAAAAAATGAACCATCAGGTGAATATTCTGAAATTGACTGAACTCGACCGGCTTGGCGTTTTAATTAGCAAGATGCTTGAAGGAAATGTTGAATCCCAATATCTTGATCAAGCTTGGTTTGCCGACCTATTAAGAAAAAAATGGTTCGAGACTTGCGAGAATCACTCGTATTATGGCTTTAGTGTTTGGAAACTCTACTGGAAATATCAAAGCATCAGGTTCGGACTCAATCAACTTAAAGGAACTTTTAAGCTCTTTATAAAATCAATTTTAGGTCATTTGAAAACTGTGCAGACAAAGATTAATAAGGGTTAGGTACATTCATACTTCGAGCCAGTGTCCTTCGGGATCATGGTCTTCGGCTAGATCCTGAATTTAAATATGCTAAGGACCACGATTTCTTCGACCGATACCTGCATCTGGGTAACTTCATACCATTAAAGGAACCCAAGGAGGTCAATCTACTCACGGAGCTGCAATTTTCTGATGGGCCGAAATTGATCTTGTCCGTTAAAGTAAAATCGCTGGTAGGCCAGTTATACCCCCCACATCTTCTTAGAATAAGAAACCGGATTCGGCCGTTCTTGGTCACTATTCGTGTCCTTACTTTTTCTTTCTTTAGCAGACAATTACAGTGTTCCATATCAGACCCCAACTCTTGCTTGAATGAACTGGTTCTTCAGAATATATTACCCGTTGCTTTTAAGGGCCATTTACTCATATCATCTCAGATATAAGAACAAAACGAAGGGCTTGGGTGCCATGCTCAGATCACAGAACAAAACCCGTTGGTTGGATATGGGAGCTTCGGATAGTTTTAGTGAAGGCTTTCTTTTCGCGGACCTATATCCATCCGAAGAAGCGAACGAAAAATTGAAGGGCCGATATTTTCAATTCGATGCCACCGTAAAACACACGGAGGGGAAGCTTCTGTCGATGGGTAAGTTCGATCTCATACGAATGCAACATGTGCTGGAACATCTACCTATTGAAGCGCTACCCCAAGCATTTGAGAATTTCTCCAACTTGATGGGTGACAATGCTTGGATACTTATTACTGTTCCGGATCTGCGAAAAATGACGAAAATGTATCTTAGAGGCGCTCTCGATACGCCTTCCGCATTCTCGGAATGGGCCGAAACCCGTATTACCAAAGGAAGCCCGCAGAGCTATTATTTCTCAATCTTTACGCACAGTGTTCCTTACCAGGCACACCATTGGTGCTTTGACGAAGAAGGATTGTGTTTCGCAATGGAACGGTCCGGTCTATTCAAGAACATTAAAGTACTGGGTGTTTTCAGCCAATTGGCCGATGTTCCGTTTACACATAATCGCCCTGGCGAAGACCTTTGTGTGATTGCGCAAAAGGCTTAATAATGTCGGACGTTGAGCTGTCATCTATTCCCTTCTTCTCGGTAATCATTCCAACCTACAACCGTGCAAGGTCAATCATGGATGCGGTGAAGAGCGTTCAAGAGCAGACATTCAAGAACTTCGAGGTTTTGGTGATTGATGATGGCTCGAAG
>CAMCFW010000110.1 GCA_945874195.1 Chryseobacterium gleum | reverse complement strand
CACGTTACTGACGGCATCTTGAATAAGTTGTATGGCGCCTTCGGCCGTTCCTGCATTATGGAAGGAGATGGATGCCCTTTTTCCAGTTGAAGCCGTATTCTCTGCAATGGCAATAGAGGCATCGTTGCCGCAACACTCCGTTTGTCCGTCTCTGCTTACGGTCAGTTTACCGTGCACGTCCAGTTTGCTGTCTGCATCGCGCGTGCCGATGCCCACATTTCCATCAGAGCGAACCGCGAAAAGGTCGTAGGCTGAACCAACGGTTCCCACGCTGAAATAATCGGCATTGGCAAGCGAAGCGTTGTCGCCAATGGTCATGCGGAGGTCGCTGATATCGTTGGCCACATTGTATCGGGCCATGTTGAAGTAATCGGAATTCTCGCTGTCGCTTCCTCCGGCTGCAGGCCCACCACTGAAAATAAGGAAGTTGCCATAGCCGGGCAGCGCACCGCTGGGCCCGGGGTAGATAAGTCCAAGGCGAGCATCGCCATCCACATGGAATTTGGTGAAGGGCGTGGCTGTGCCTACTCCCACATTGGTTCCATCATCATAGATCTGACTACAGACCGCAGCAGTGCCATCGGACTTGATGACCGCATTGGTTGTGAGACAACCTACAGGTCCAGTGGCTCCAGTGGGGCCTGTTGGGCCAGTGGCTCCGTCTGCTCCATCTGCTCCATCTGCTCCATCTGTTCCATCAGCACCAGCTGGGCCTGTTGGGCCGGTAGCACCATCAGCACCATCAGCTCCTTGAGGTCCGGTCGCGCCTGTGGGTCCGTCTGCTCCGGTCTGACCCTGAGCGCCCGTTGCTCCTGTTGCTCCGTCTGCGCCCGGTAGGCCCTGTGGACCTTGTGGCCCCTGCAGTCCTTGTGGACCAGCGCTTCCAATAGGTCCTTGTGCACCTGCAGGGCCAGCTGGTCCGTCTGCTCCGGTCGGTCCCTGTGCGCCTGTTGGACCTATCGGTCCGGTAGCACCATCGGAACCGTCAGCACCATCAGCACCATCAGCACCATTGGCGCCAGGTGCTCCTTGTGGACCCTGAGGTCCAGTGGCTCCTGTCGGGCCGGTAGCTCCCGTTGCTCCCGTGGCTCCCGTGGCCCCGTCTATTCCGTTCGCACCAGTGGCACCCGTTGCTCCGGTTGCGCCCGTTGCTCCATCGGCACCTGCTGCACCCTGAGTGCCTTGAAGACCTTGCGGGCCTTGTGGTCCGGCTACACCGGCAGGTCCTTGAGGACCTCCCGGGCCTGTTAGGCCGGTCGGACCTTGCGGCCCGATCGCCTGTACCCAAACAGAACCATCGAAATACCAGAATTGGTCAACGTCCGTGTCGTAGACCAACAGTCCGGTGGCAGGGCTTGCAATGCCGTTGCGTTGCACCGTGTTCAATCTAGGCACAAGCAATCCCTTGTCGGAGGCACTGAGTTCAAGCACCGCGCTCGGGTCTGGAAAATTGGTTCCTATTCCCATGTTGTCCTGTGCCCAGGAAAGTGCGGGAAGTGAGAGAAGAAGGCACACAAGGGTGCTACGGAAAGAATTCATGTTTTTACATTTAATGGGGAGTGAAAATAAGGAATCGATTCAAACTTGGTGAATTTCGATCATGATCATGGTGTATGAAGGTGGTACAAAGAAGGATCTGACGCGATATTTTCAGAAGAAACCCTCAAACCGACATTCGGAAATATGTTCCTTTATGGTGTTTATGTAAAAAGAACAATGTTTACTGACCAAAGATCTTTGTGAATGATAGCTGATACTCCCAAACCGCCCTACTATGCCGTGATCTTCTCTTCCATGCGAACCAAGGTGGACGATGACTATGCTGAAGTGGCAGATAAGATGGTTGAGTTGGCCAAACTTCAAGACGGTTATTTAGGAATCGAATTCGCACGAAATGAACTTGGGATCACGGTCTCTTATTGGAGGGATCTCGATTCAATTAGAAAGTGGAAAGAGCATGCCGACCATTCGATGGCAAGGGAAAAGGGTCGTAAAGACTGGTACAGCGCTTTCAAAACACGGATCGCAAAAGTTGAAAGGGACTATGGGTTTGAAAAAGGCTGAGGAAATCACTCCTTAGAATACGAGCTCAGCGCGCTTTCGAGGATGATGCGCTTCCAGCTGCCCTTTTCATTTTTTCCAATTAATGGCCTTCATCCTCAAGGCTGGTCAAGGTCAGCACCTCGCCATCCCAAACGGCATAGTGGGGGTTTGCGAACCAATCGCCAAGGTTGATGTAACGGGCGTTTTCGCCCAAGTGCTTGTCGAGTACCAAATGCCGATGCCCGAAGATGAAGTAATCGAAGTGTTCGGTCTTGAGCACATCGCGACAATACCCCAATAGCCATTCGCGGTCATCGCCCAAATAGATCTCGTCTTTTCGGTGGTTGGCCTTGCGGCTTCGGCCGCTCCAGAAATTGGCCAATCGTATGCCAATGTCGGGATGCAGCCATTTAAAAAGCCAGATGCACACCGGATTGGCAAACACCTTTTTGATGATCTTATACGGACGGTCGCCCGGCCCAAGGCCATCGCCATGTCCGATGTAGAACTTTTTTCCATTCCAATTTCGTGAAATGGGGTGTCGGTGCATGATCGCCCCAAGTTCCTCTTCGAAATAGTTGAACATCCACATGTCGTGGTTGCCTGTGAAAATGTGCACTTGAATGCCCCTGTCGCACAACTCGGCAATTTTGGCCTGAAAGCGAACGAAACCCTTTGGAACGGAGGTGCGGTATTCATACCAGAAATCGAAGAGGTCGCCAACGAGATAAACTTCGGTCGCATCTTTTGAGATGGTGTCTAGCCAATTGACCAGAAGGCGTTCGCGTTCGCGGCTCTTTTCCTTGTTCGGAACGCCTAGATGAAAATCGGAAGCGAAATAGATCTTGCCAGCCATCAATTGAAAATGCTCTGTGCCAATTCCTTGGTTTTCAGTTGATTGATATTGAACGTGAAGCGTATCTGTTGGCCATAGTTCTTGGTGTTCAGCGCAATGGAATCTTTCAGATCCTTGGAATAAAGGAACGGAAAATGAACTTCCAAAACATCTCTCACCAGAACTACGCTGGCACCGAATTCCAACATGAAAAGCTGCGAACCCGGAAATACATCCTTGGCTTTGGCGTAAGTTCCCACGCTCATGAACAGTTCAATCGGAATTTTGCGATACAAGGTTGAACTGAGGTTGAGTGCCAAGAGCCAATCGTTCGACTGACCTAAAACGGAGTAGCTCTTAAAACCACCATCGGCCTCAACCATCTGCTGCGAAAGGAATCCGCTTGTTTCGTTGCGCCCCAGAAAAGCACCTTCCTGTAAATATTCCTGATAGCCGCGGTGCGAGCTCATTCGTAAATTATAGGACGGAGTGGATGATCGCATCAGCATTTTTCCGAAAAAAACACGTGCGCGGATGCCATAACTTTTCTTGAATTTGAACTGGTAAATGGCCTCGATGCTCAGTTTTGCCTCGTTGTGCAACCATTGAAGATCGGCATTGATGCTCGTTATGTGGGGCGCAAAGGCGTGTTTGAATGTATAAGTTAGCTGCGGAATGTGTTGCAGCACCTTTCCGTTGCGTTCGCTGAGGAACATGTTGTTCCGTAGCCGCATCGTATGGCTGATGTTCATTCGCCTGTTCTGTCCCAACATTTTCAGCTGAAGGCTAGGCCGAATAATGTTGTTCGGCAGTTCGGGGCTTTTCGCATCGGTCGGGTTGAAGTTGCGAGACACCTGCCCCACATCGAAGCGTTGCGCCTCGATTGCCAACGTGACGTTCGGGAATTTTTGATCCTGATGAAAAGTGTAGGCCAATTTGGCGTAGCCGGTCAGCGTGTTAGAACCGATGGCATACATGGGCATGAGAGTGTAATCGAACTTGTTCTGTGGGAGGAGGTTATTGTAAACGGCTAGGCCTAGCATCACTCCATCGTACCTGTTCCAACCCAGAATGGGCGCATAGGCAAATTGCGAACGATATGGGTTTTCGTAATAGGCCACAAAGCGGGGCTGCAGCTTTTCCACCTTGCGGAAGCCGCCATCGGTGCGCATGGAGTTGTTCTTGCGGTTGATGTCTGGAATGATCTCATGTGCATCAAGCACCACACGGTCGCACGTGTTGCAATCCACTTCTACCCATCCAGAACGCTGAATTCCATTGAACCAAACGGTCTGTAAGGTGTCTTTTCCTTGAAGGATGCTGATTGGAAACGGACCTGCCACATCGCCATGGTTGTGAACCTTCACCTTCAGTTTTCCGTCCTCTTTTTTTATCTGAGACAGGGAATAGTCCATCTTATTTGCCGAACGGATGACATCGTCAAAGAACCATTTCAGCGAATCGCCCGTCACCTGAATGGCAAGTGCCTCAAAATCTTTCGGCTTCGGATGTTTGAATTTCCACCTTTCGAAGTAGGCGAACATCAGTTCATCCATCTTTTCCTGACCCAGGTATTCCATCAGGTAATTGAACGCAAAAGCGGTTTTGACATATACGATGGTACCATAGTTCACCTGCGAAAATTCGGCAGAAGGCATTTCTATGGGCTGATCGGTGTTGGAGCGGGCCGAAAGGGTGTAGGCGTGCCCCAACATCTTCTCATGCTTCATGTTGTAAATGCCCACCCATTTCATGCCGAACTCGGTCAGCTTGCTTCCACCATACACCTCGCGAAGCAACAGATTTGGATATTTCCGCTTCATGTATCTATGCTCGATAAAAGAATTGAGCCCTTCATCCATCCAAGGATGGTCTCGTTCGTTCGAACCTAGAATACCATAGAACCAGTTGTGTCCTACTTCGTGCATGATCGTCTCTTCCAACGAAAGGGCGTTTCCGCTTTGGCCAATGATGGTGACGTTCGGATATTCCATGCCTCCGCCTTCGGAAAGTACACCGTCAACAGCCGTGACTTGGTTGTAGGGATAATCGCCAACCCAAAGCGAATAGTAGTAGGTCGCATCGTTCAAATATTCGATGGCGTTCTTCCAAAGGTCGGCCTCGTTGTTTGTGAACATGGCCCAAGTGGTCACTTTGCGTTTTGAACCGGGAAGTTCCACTTCACCCTTCAGCACATGGTAGCGTTTGTCGGCAAACCACCCGAAATCGTGCACTTTTTCCTGATGATAATGCAGCGTTTTGGTTTTGGCCGAAGATGCAGGGAACGAAAGGTCGTTGTAATTGAACTCGGAGATTGCCTTGGTGACCTCGACCTTTGCATTCAACCAGGCCAGTTCCTTTTCGCCATTCACCAGATCGCCAGTGGCGCCCACCACATAATTTTCGGGCAGGGTGATATGCACATCGAAGGTCCCGAATTCAGAGTAAAATTCGCCCTGCCCCAGATAGGGCATCTGATGCCAACCATCGTTGTCGAAAACGGCAGGTTTCGGATACCATTGTGTGATCTGATAGGCCTGTTTCAAATGGCCGAGGCGCGAGAAGATGCCCTTTGGGATCTGCACCTTGAAGGGGGTTGTGATCGTGATCCGTTCGCCCGGGGCCAAAGGAGTATCGAGAAATACGCGACACATGTCCTGATGGCGCTCATCAATTTCCATTCTGGCCTTTGCGCCATTCACGTGAAAATCCAGACTGTCTATCCAACCCCGGTCGGCCGGTTTTGAAAAGAGCAGGCTGAGGTCGTCATCCTCGCGCATCTGTTTGGAAAGCGAGGTTCTTCCATCCTTGTAGGCATTTGGCCACAGATGGAACCAGATGAATGTGAGGCTGGAGTTTGAATTGTTGACATATTCAATTGCTTCAGTGGCATGAAGCTGATGCTTCACATCGTCCAAAGAAACGCGGATATCGTAATTGACCTCTTGTTGAAAATAGTCTTGGGCAAAAAGGGAAAAAGGAAAAAGGAGACAAAGAGAAACAGTCGTTACATGGATGGATGAGAATGATCTCCTGACAGGATCTTCAGTTCGGATCGGTAAAAACTGATTCGTGCCTCTCAATGACGTTTTTTTGGGATCTCGGGAAGTGAAACGGAATTAATTGCCCAATATTTCCTCCAGTTTCTGTTCAAGTTGTTCGCCACGCATGCCTTTGGCAATGATGACTCCTTCGGCATCGATGAGATAGGCCATCGGAATTCCATCCAAGTTATAGGCCGGCACAAAGCTCGATTGCCAGAATTTGAGTTCGCTGCCGTGTTTCCATTTCAGTCCGTCCTGCGCAATGGCTGCTTTCCATTGTTCGCCATCCTGATCGAGCGACACACCGAAAATCTCGAAGCCTTTGTCCTTGAACCGGTTGTAAACCTTCACCACGTTCGGGTTCTCCATTCGGCAAGGTTTGCACCAGGAAGCCCAAAAATCGATGAGGGTGACCTTTCCTCTGAAATCGGAAAGCTTTATCTGCGCTCCTTCGGGTGTCGAAACCACAATCTCGGGTGCCTGCGAACCGATGTTTGTTCGCGCAGCCGACTGTTGTTGCGAACGAATGTCGATCAGCTGTGTGTTGAATTTCTTCACGTAGTCAGACTCAGGATAGGCGCTGGAAAGGTCTTTCGCCACTTTTTCGAAAGTTTCCAGGTCGAACTCAGGGTTGAGCGACTGAACAGCAGAAAGCACTACGAGCGATCCTGGATTCTCGTTAATGAAGGCAATGACCTTGTCACGTTTCTCTCTTTGACCTTTTTGAAATTCGGCATCGATGACCAACGAAATTGAATCCAATCGTGGATGGCCGGCCTGTTGATATGCTTGAAATGTTCTTCTTAGGCTGTCGGTCTTTTCAAAGTCGGCCCGCAAGGTCTTGTCCAGCGATCGGAGTTTGACCGATCCTTCAGATCCGGTAATGGTGTAGCTCTGGTAAAAGTCGAGGGCATTGCCGCTCAATTCTGCTTCTTCGCCTTTGTCGAGCAATAGAATGACAAAGTTGTTCTGGTTCATTCTAAGTCGATAGAAGCCAGGTTCGGTTATGGGTCCGGTGCTGAGTTC